>JAUXRT010000211.1 GCA_030681635.1 Reyranella sp. | reverse complement strand
TCCAGGCACGAGGTATTGCCGCCATAGCGCGTGTATTCGGCGCCAGAACAGGAAATGGACCCGCGCACGCCCCAGAATCGGACTTTCAGACCATCGGCCAAGGACTCGATACCCCCTTCCTCACTGGCCGCAGAGTCCACGGGCGGGTGGCTCGCGTCAACCAAGGCCGCCGGCCGCCCGGCCGGCCCTGTTCCCGCAGGGCGATCCAAAAGCCGGCGTCTCACGTATTGTTGCACGGGGCCGGTGAAATCGCCGGCTGGACCGCGTTGCCTGCGGCCTTGTTCGAGGTAATACTTACGTCATGGAAATCGACAATCACGCTTCCGTCCCGGCGATCGACGAGCCGGCGCCCCGCATCGCGAAGTTCGCCATCGGGCAGGTGGTGAAGCACCGGATCTACCCGTTCCGCGGCGTCATCTTCGACGTCGATCCGGTGTTCGCCAATACCGAGGAGTGGTTGGCGTCGATTCCCGCCGAAGTCCGGCCGCGCCGCGACCAGCCATTCTACCACCTGCTGGCCGAGAACGCGCAGACGACCTATGTCGCCTACGTCTCGGAACAGAACCTGCTGCCCGACGAGACCGGCAAGCCGGTGGCGCATCCGCAGGTTCCGCATTTCTTCAAGGAACTGAAGCGCGGCCTCTACGTCTCGCGCGACCGCGCGCTGCACTGACTGTGCGACACGGGAGCTGCGCTACGCGGGCGGAGCTCAGTTCAGCGGGAACGGGAAGTACTTCTCGCTGATCTTCTTGTAGGTCCCGTCGCTCACCATCTCGCCCAGCGCCTTGTTGAAGGCGTCGCGCAACTTCATGTCCTCGCGGCGCACACCGGCGGCAACGCCGATGCCCAGCGTCTGGTTGTCCTTGATGTCCTGGCCGATCAGTTCGCAGCACTTGCCTTCGGCCTTCTGGCTCCACAGCCAGAGCTGCACCTTGTCGCCGAACACCGCGTCGAGTTCGTCGTTGGCCAGCGCGCGCAACGCTTCAGCCAGGGTGTCGTAGCGCTTGAGCTGGGCCGAGCGGCGGAAGCTCTTGTCGGCCCAGTCGGCGTGCGTCGAATCCTTCTGGATGCCGATCCGCTTGTTGCGCAGCAATGACGGCGGCCCGTCGAACGGCGCGCCCTTCTGCGCGATGAAGGCGCCGGGCGAGAGGTAGTAGCGACGCGACAGGGCCATTCGCTTGCGCCGCTCGCTGGTCACTTCCATCGACGACATGATCACGTCGAATTTCTTGTCGAGCAGGCCAGGGATCAGCTCGTCCCACTTGAAGGCGGCGAACTCGCATTCGGCCTTCATGCGCTGGCAGGCCTCCTGCGCCAGCTCCATCTCGAAGCCGGCGGGCATGCCCTTGCGGTCGAGATAGTTGAAGGGCGGGAAGGCACCCTCGGTGGCGACCGTGATCTTGTACGCCGGCGGCGTGAAGGGCGACTTGGGCGCGGGCTTGGCCGGCGCCGCGGCAGGCTTGGCCGGCGGCCGCGGCTGCTGCTGCTGCTGCTGCTGCTGCTGCGCGGACGCCATGCCGGCGGCGGCAAGCAGCATGACGAGAAGCGTCAGCAGCCGCCTCATGCGATCAGCCGCTCCAGAAGTGCGTTGAGGCGCTGACGGCCCGCCGCCGTGGCGCGCAAGCGGTCCGGTTCGATTTCTAGAAAGCCCGCCTTCACCAAAGGCGCGAGGCGGGCCTCGTCCAGTGCCGCGACGGGATCGGCGCCGGTGACGGACGCGAACGTGGCGCGGTCGATGCCGTCGGCCAGTCGCAGTCCCATCATCAACGCCTCCTCCACCATATCCTGCCCGGCAACGACCGAGCTTTCCGCCGTGCCGTGGCCCGTCCGTTCGACCGCTTCTAGCCAGGCCTCCGGCCCGCTCGCCCGCCGCGTCGCCCGCTTGGTCTGGCCCTCGGCGAACCGGCCGTGGGCCCCGGGGCCGATACCGACGTAATCCTGATACCGCCAATAGATCAAATTGTGGCGGCAGGCAGCCCCCGGGCGGGCATGGTTGGATATTTCGTAGGCGGGCAGGCCAAAAGCCGCGAGACGCGCCTGGGTGGCCTCGAACATCGCCGCCGACGCCTCCTCGTCGGGCAGGACGAAGGCGCCGCGGGCATGGTCGGTGAAGAACCGCGTGCCGCGCTCGATGGTCAGTTGATAGAGCGAGAGGTGCTCGCCCGCGAGGGCCAGCGCCCGCTCCAACTCCTCGGCCCAGGCCTCGGGTGTCTGCCCCGGCCGGGCATAGATCAGGTCGAACGAGAAGCGGGCGAAGTGGCGGCGCGCCGTGCCCAGGGCTTCAAGCGCCTCGTCGGCCGAATGCTCGCGGCCGAGGAATTTGAGCGCAGCGGCGTCCAGCGCCTGCACGCCCAGTGAGACGCGGTTGACGCCGGCTTCGGCCAGGGCCGCGAACCGGCCGGCCTCGACCGACGTCGGGTTGGCTTCCAGGGTGATCTCGACCTCACCGGCGTGATCCCATAACGACTTGGTCCGCGCGATCACGGCGGCGACGGTCTCGGGCGCCATCAGTGACGGCGTGCCGCCGCCGAAGAAGATCGTCTCGACCCGTCGACCAGGCGCTTCTCGTGCGGCGTGCTCCAGTTCCTTCAGCAGGGCGTCGCGCCAGCGCGCCTGCTCGACGCCGTCG
>JAUXRT010000202.1 GCA_030681635.1 Reyranella sp. | reverse complement strand
CTGCGTCGGCATGCGCGGCAGCCGCGTCCAGGCCGTGGTGCAGGAGCTGCAGGGCGAGAAGGTCGACATCATCCCGTGGTCGCAGGACACCGCCAACTTCATCGTCAACGCCCTGGCGCCGGCCGAAGTCAGCAAGGTGCTGATGGACGAGGAAAAGAACAAGACCGAGGTCGTCGTGCCTGACGACCAGCTCAGCCTCGCGATCGGACGCCGTGGCCAGAACGTCAAGCTCGCTTCCCAGCTCACCGGCTGGGAAATCGACATCATGACCGAGACCGAGGAAAGCGAGCGCCGCCAGAAGGAAACCCGCGAGCGCACCGAGCTGTTCAAGCTGGCGCTCGACGTCGACGACGTGATCGCCCATCTGCTGGTCGCCGAAGGCTACGGCTCGGTCGAGGATGTGTCCGACACCGCTGTCGAGGATCTCGCCACCGTCGAGGGCTTCGACGAGGAGATCGCGACCGAGCTGCAGCGCCGCGCCCGCGAGTTCATCGAAAAGCGCGACGCCGAGCTCGCCTCGCGCCTGGAAGCGCTGGGCGTCAGCGAGGAAGTGCGCAATGCCGAGAGCCTGACCCTGGCGATGATCGTGGCGCTGGGCGATGCGGGCGTGAAGACGCTCGACGACCTTGCCGACCTCGCCTCGGACGAGCTGCGCGAGATCGTGGGCGAGAGCGCCATGGACAATGACACTGCCAACGCCATCATCATGAAGGCGCGCGAGCACTGGTTCGCCGACGAGGCCGCCCCGGCCGCCGAAGCGGCCAAGGCCTGAACGGAGACCGCCGACCTTGATACCCGCCGTCATCATGACCCAATCTGACCTTACGGTGCCTGCCGCGCCGGGACCGATGCGCACGTGCATCGCGACCGGCACGGAAGGAACGCCGGAGCGGATGATCCGCTTCGTCGTCGGGCCGGAAGGCGAGGTCGTGCCGGATCTGGCGCGGCGGCTGCCGGGTCGTGGCCTGTGGGTCCGGGCTGAGCGGGCGGCGCTCGAGCGCGCCATGGAAAAGAACCTGTTCTCTAAGGCCGCGCGGGCCGCCGTGAAGGCGCCGGCGGACCTGGCTGACCGGGTGGAACGGCTCCTGCTGGAGCGGACGCTGGCCGACCTCGGCCGGGCGCGCCGGGCCGGTCGGGCCGTGGCGGGCTTCGTGAAGGTTGAGCAGATGATCGCCCAGCGCCGGGCGGGGTTGCTGGTCGTGGCCGATGAGGCCGACGGCGACGGGCTGGGCAAGCTCGCCGCCACCGGCTTGCCGCTTGCGCGGCTGGGTGATGCAACGTCGCTGGGCGGCCTCTTTGGCCGCGAGCAGGCGGTCTATGTGGCGGTTGCCCGCGATGACGCGGGCGGCGAGTTCATTCAACGAATTGCGGTCGGTGCAGCGCGGTGGCGCGGGTATCGGCTGAATAGCGCCGGTTGACGGGCCGGAGCGGACCAAGGACAACACGCGATATGACGGAACAAAAAGAAGAGACCAAGGCCACCAAGCCACTGACCCTCTCGACCACGGCGCGTAGCGGCGCTGCGGCCAAGGCGGATGCGACCCAAGTGCGGCAGAAATTCTCGCACGGGCGGACGCGCGCGGTGACGGTCGAGGTCAAGAAGCCGGTCAAGCGGACCCCTGGTGTTGCGGCACCAGCCCCGGTCGCTGCGGCCCCGGCGCCCGCACCCGAAGCGCCGCCTCCGGCGCCGACGGCCCGGACCCTGAAGCTGGGCGGCAGCGCGGCGCCCGCCGCGCCTGCCTCGCCGCCCTCCCGCTCGGCCCCGCCGGCGCGTCCCAGCGGCAGCTCCGGCGGTCGCGGCATCGTGCTGCGCACCTTGACCGAGGAAGAAAAGGAAGCGCGCACCCGCGCCCTGGTCGACGCCAACCGCGACGCCGAGACGGCGCGCCAGCGTGCGGCCGTGGACGCCGCCCGTCGCGCCATCGAGGACGAGGCGCGCAAGAAGTCGGACGACGAGCACAAGAAGCGTCTGGCCGAAGAAGAAGTGCGCAAGAAGACCGAGGACGAGATCAAGCGCAAGGCCGATGCCTTGGTGCAGAAGCGTCTCGACCAGGCGGCAACCGCCTCGCCGCAGACGACGATCGCGCGCCAGGCGCAGGAGATCGAGTCCGGCGCCCAGACTGCGGCAGCGCCGGCGGCTCCCGCCATTCGCCGTCCTCCCGGCGCGCCGGGAACGACCCAGGCCACCGAATCGACGCTGCTGCGCCGGCCGCCGCTGCGGCCCGTCCTCAACAAGCGGCTGCCGCAGCCGCCGGGTGCCCGTCGTGAAGCGCCGAAGCGTCGCTCCGACAAGATCGACGTCGGCCGCGCGGTCGAGGGCGAGAACGACTTCCGCAGCCGGTCGGCCGCCCAGATGCGGCGCCGGCTGGAGCGCGAGCGTCGCCAGCAGAATGCCGACGACGGCCAGCAGAAGGTCTATCGCGAGGTCACGATTCCGGAGAGCATCACCGTCCAGGAACTCGCCGCGCGCATGACCGAACGCGGTGCCGACGTCATCAAGACGCTGATGCGCATGGGCGTCATGACGACGATCAACCAGGCGATCGACGCCGACACCGCCGAGCTGGTGGTGACGGAGATGGGTCACAAGTTCAAGCGCGTCGCCGAAGGCGA
>JAUXRT010000194.1 GCA_030681635.1 Reyranella sp. | reverse complement strand
CAGGCAACCCTCCTCGTAGACGACGTCCTCGTCCGAGGCATCGACGACCTCGGGATTGGCCATGAACAGCGGCCCGGTCTTGGTCTCCTCGCGGTCGATGTCGAGCACGATGACGCGCTTCAGGGCGCCGACCTGCGGGGCGGCAAGCCCGATGCCGGGCGCCGCGTACATCGTCTCCAGCATGTCGTCCATGAGCTGGCGCACGTCCGCGTCCACCGTCTCGACGGGCAGGGATTTCTTCTTCAGGCGCGGATCGGGGGCCGTCAGGATGGGGAGGAGAGCCATAGTTGCCTAAATATGCAGCGAAATCAGGCGTTTCAAGGCCAAATCGGGCAGGTCAGTTGCGTGTCACCATCGTGCCCACGCCGGACTCGGTGAAGACTTCCAGCAGCAGCGCGTGCGGCACCCGGCCGTCCATGATGACGGCTGCCTCGACACCGCTGTTCACCGCGTCGATGCAGTTCTCGACCTTGGGGATCATGCCGCCCGAGATCGTGCCGTCGGCGATCAGGGCCCGGGCCTGCTCGACCGTCATGTCCTGGATGAGCTTGCCGTTCTTGTCGAGCACACCCGGGACGTCGGTCAGGAACAGGAGGCGCTTGGCCCGCATGGCGCCGGCGATGGCGCCGGCCGAGGTATCGGCGTTGATGTTGTAGGTGAGCTCGTCGTCGACACCGAAGCCGATCGGCGCCACCACGGGAATGACGTCGGCGCGGCGCAGCTGCTCCAGCACCATGACGTTGATCTTGGCGGGCTCGCCCACCTGCTTGAGATCGACCTTCAGGAGTTCGCCGGTCTTGGGGTCGCGCATTTCCACGACCTTGCGGGCCAGGATCAGGTTGCCGTCCTTGCCGCAGATGCCGACGGCGATGCCGCCGCATTCGTTGATGTCAGCCACGATCGCCTTGTTGATCGAGCCGGCCAGCACCATTTCGACGATTTCCATGGTGGCGGCGTCGGTGACGCGCAGGCCATTGACGAAGGTGCTCTTGAGGCCGACGCGGTCCAGCATCTTGTTGATCTGCGGGCCGCCGCCATGGACCACGATCGGATTCATGCCGACCTGCTTCATCAGCACGATGTCGCGGGCGACCAGATCGCCCAGCTTGGGGTCGGTCATGGCATGGCCGCCATACTTCACGACGAAGGTGGCGTCGTTGTGCCGGCGCATGTAGGGCAGCGCCTTGGAGATGGTCTCCGCCATGCGGATGAGCCGCCTCTGTTCCTTGTCGGTCTGAACCGGCTCGGCCATTTCTCGTGCCCCGATCATGAAAAGCCCTCTCCACGCCGGAGAGGGCCAAGGTCAGCAAGCCAATATATCAGTCGCGTGCCGGATAGAAGAGCATCGTTCAACGCGGCAGTATGTCCAGATGCCCCAAAATCCAACAATCGACACAGAGACACTCGCGACCCGCGGATTCACCGTCGTGCCCAGCCTGATCGGGCCCGAGCAATGCCGGGCCCTGGCGGCGTTCTGGCCTGACGAGGCCAATTTCCGCAGTCATGTGATCATGCAGCGCCACGGCTACGGCCGAGGCGAATACCAGTATTTCCGCTATCCGCTGCCCGATCCCGTGGAGCGGCTGCGCCAGGCGCTGTACCCGCCGCTGGCCGAAATCGCCAACCGCTGGAACGGGCAACTGGGCCGGGAAAGGCGCTTCCCGCCGACCCTGAAAGGCTGGCTCGACGAGTGCCATGCCGGTGGCCAGAAGCGGCCGACGCCGCTGCTGCTGCGCTATGGGCCCGGCGACTACAACTGCCTGCACCGGGATCTCTATGGCGACCTCGTCTTCCCGCTGCAGGCCACCGTGCTGCTGAGCGATCCTGCCCGCGACTTTTCCGGCGGCGAGTTCATGCTGGTCGAGCAGCGGCCGCGCATGCAGTCACGCGGCGAGGTCGTCCCCTTAAAGCAAGGCGATGCCGTGATCTTCGCGGTCAACGAGCGGCCGGTGCAGGGCACACGCGGCTTTCATCGCACCGCCATGCGCCATGGCGTGTCGAGCCTGCGCCCGGGGGAGCAAGGGGGTGAACGCTTCACCCTCGGCATCATCTTTCACGATGCTGCCTAGCCTAAGGCGACGCGAAAAATCTCGGCCCTGAGTTCGGGGATACCGAAGCCGGTCTCGCTGCTGGTCGGCAGGACCTCGGGATGGGCGGCGCCATGCTTGCGCGCCGCTGCCTCGGCCGAGGCGATGGCGCGCGGGATCTCGGCCTGGCGAAGTTGGTCGGTCTTGGTCAGGATGAGCTGGTAGGAGACGGCGGCGCTGTCGAGGTTCTTCATGGTCTCGTGATCGCTGTCCTTCACGCCGTGGCGCGAATCGATCAGCAAACAGACGCGCTTCAGCGTCGGTCGGCCGCGCAGGTAGGCCGACGCCAGATCCTGCCACGTTTCCTTCATCGACTTGGAAACCTGGGCGAAGCCGTAACCCGGCAGGTCGACCAGGTGGAGGCGGCCGGCCAGATCGAAGAAGTTGATCTGCCGAGTATGGCCGGGCCGGGCCGACACGCGGGCCAGCGTGCGGCGCCCGGTCAGCGCGTTGACCAGGCTCGACTTGCCGACATTGGAGCGGCCGGCGAAGGCCACTTCCGGCAACGCGATCGGCGGCAGGGATTCGACCGAGGCCGCGCCCGAGATGAAGTCGCAGGGCCCGGCGAAGAGCTTCCGCGCCGTCTCGACTTCCTCAGGCGAGCGCCCTTCCGGCACCCCCCGCTTTGGAATATCGGCGGCCATCAGCCCTTCTTGCCTGAGCCCTTGCCGCCCTTCTTGCTCGCATTGCCGTTGGAAGCAGCGGGTGCCGGCGGCGCCGGAAGCGCCGGCGGCTTGGCCTTGCCGCCGCCGATCGGCGTGCCGTGGCGACGCATGATCATGTACTGCTGCGCGATCGAGAGCGTGTTGCTCCAGGCCCAGTAGATCACCAGGCCGGCAGAGAACGGCGCCAGCATGAAGGTGAACAGGATCGGCAGGAACTGGAACACGCGGGCCTGCACCGGATCGGTCGGCTGCGGATTGAGCTTCTGCTGCAGATACATCGTCACGCCCATGATGATGGGCCACAGGCCGATGTTGAAGAAATGCAGGAACTCCGGAACGTGCCACGGAATGAGACCGAAGCCGGTGAGGATGGTCAGCGGATCGGGCGCGGCGAGATCCTTGATCCAGCCGTAGAACGGCTGGTGGCGCATTTCGATGGTGGTGTAGAGCACCTTGTAGAGTGCGAAGAACACCGGGATCTGCACCACGATGGGCAGGCAGCCGGCCGCCGGATTGACCTTCTCGCGCCGGTAGAGCTGCATCAGCTCCTGGTTCATGCGCTGGCGATCCTCGCCGTAACGCTCCTTCAGCTTCTCCATCTCCGGCTGCAGTGCCTTCATCTTGCTCATCGCCGCGTAGGACTTGTTGGCCAGCGGGAAGAACACGAGCTTGACGATGACGGTCAGCACCAGGATCGACAGGCCGAAGTTGCCGAGATGGACGTACAGCCACTCGAGCAGCCAGAACAGCGGCTTGGTGAAGAACCAGAACCAGCCCCAGTCGATGGTGAGGTCGAATTTCTCGATGCCGTACTTCTCGGTGTAGGAATCGATGATGCGCACGATCTTGGCGCCGGCGAACAGGCGCGCCTCGGTGCCGGCGGTCGTGCCCGGCGCGATGGTCTCGCCGCCACCGACATAGTCGATCTGGTACTTCGCGGTAGGACCCGTGCCGGTGCCCTTGATCGTCACGTCGACCTTGGCCTTCTGGTCCGGAATGAGCGTCGCCATCCAGTACTTGTCGGTGATGCCGACCCAGCCGCCGGTCGTGGAAATCTTCTGCTGCTTGTTGTCCTTGAAGTCGGAGTAGCTGAATTCCTTCAGGCTGCCGTTGAAGACGCCATAGGGGCCCTCATGAAGGATGTAGATGCCCTCGGCCGGCGGCGTGCCGTAGCGCACGACGAGGCTCCAGGGAAACACCGTGACCGGCTTGTCGGACTTGTTCTCGACGCTCTGCTTGACGTCGAACATGAAGAACTCGTCGATCGTCACGTCGAGCGCGAACACCAGCCCCTGGCCATTGTCCCAGGTGAGCCGCACCGGCGCGCCGGGCGCCACCGTGTCCTTGCTGGCGGTCCACATCGTCTCCGG
>JAUXRT010000190.1 GCA_030681635.1 Reyranella sp. | reverse complement strand
GGCGGGCGTCGAGCGAGGCCTTGGTCGACTGGCCGATCTGGTTGGAGAGCCGCAGCACCTCCAGACGCTGGGCGAGCAGCGCCGTCACCTTGTCGAGGCGCGGCACCAGCTCGACCGCCTCGAGGATCTCCTGCTTCTCCGCCGGCTTGGAATCGAGATAGGTCGCGGCGAGATCGGCCAGCGCGCCGGCCGAGCCGGTGGCCTCGATGGTCTGGCGCAGCTCGGGCGGCACCTGCGGCAGCAGGTCCATGACCTCGCGCACCTGGCCCTGGAGAACGAGGAAGCGGGCCTCGATCTCGGGGCCGGTCGCCGACGGCTCGACCACGTGCAGGCCGCGCGCCAGCAGGAACGGATGGCCTTCGACGAAGTCGGTGATGCGGAACCGCTGCACGCCCTGGCAGATCACATGATGCGTGCCGTCGGGCGCCGTGACGTAGCGCACGATGTTGGCGACCGTGCCGATCTGGTGAAGATCCTCAGGGACGACCTCGCTCTTCTCGGGGTCGCGCTGCAGCACGATCAGGACCTGACGCTGCTCGCGCACCGCCTGCTGGGCCGCGGCAACCGTCGCCGGCCGCATCATCGCGAGCGGAAACACCATTTCCGGGAAGAGGACGAAGTTGCGCATCGGCAGCACGATCAGCGCATCAGGGGGCAGCGCATCTGCCGGCAGCGGCGGCGTCGCCGATTGCGCCGGGCCTGCAGTACCGGTCGGGTTGGTGTTCATATCGTCGGGCGCGGTCATGGCCTGCCCCTCCGCGCGCTCTTGGTCAGGCTGATCACCAGGCAGCCGTTCACCGACGTCCGGCGCACCGACTCGTAGCGGCCGGCCGGCAGCGCGATGCGCCGCTCGAAACGGCCCTGCGGCAATTCCAGGCGATGGATGGTGGCGGTGCGCAATTCGTCGGGCAGCACGCGCACGCCGGTGATGACGAGGACGCCGCTGTCGATCACGGCCTGCACCTGCTGGGCATCGACGCCGGGCAGGGCGGCCAGGATCAGCACCTCGTCGTCGGTTTCGAGCATGTCGACCGGCGGCTCCCAGTTGGCGCCCTGCGTAGAAGCCTGCGGCCGGAACATCTGGCGATGGAGCCGGTCGGCCTGCGCCAGCATGTGCAGCGCGTCCGACCACATCCAGTCGCGGGGGTCGTTTCCTCCGGCCATGGCCTAGATCTCCCTTTCCATAAGGGGAATATAGGGAGCGTTGGGCGTTCGTGCAGGGGGAGGGGGCGATTTTAGGCCGAGCGTAGCTCGGCCAGTTAGCGGCAGGTGAAGCGAAGCTTCACCGGGGGCGTCGAAGGTTCTCGCAGCCCCTTCGAATACGAACGGAGCCATGTTCGGATGCAGCCAGGGAGGGGTTCATTTATGCTTAGCAATGACCGATTTTCGTCTTGCGGGTTTCGATCGATGAGTCGGTTTTGAATCAGCTTTGGTCACTTTTGCACTTCTCCTACGTGCTTCGTCATAGGCTCGATGAATTTCAGGTTGGGCAAGCAGAGCACGCCGTATCTCAAGTCGTCTTTTAGGCTTGGAAGCTACAAGGTCCGAAAGTGCATGAGCGTAGCGCCACGCCAGTTCCATTTGTCGGCCTACTCGTTCGAGATCGTCGGCCGTATATGCTCGAATCTCCTTCGGATCCAAGCGTGGCATCACGAAGAAAGAAAGGTCCTCCTTCGGAATGCCCTTTGCGCGGCGAATAGCGGCAACGCGGACCCTCCAAGAATGTCTGGGCTCGACCAGAAGAAGGATTTTCGTACTGAATTTGGGGTCTGTGGAGCCACCCCATATCCAATGAGCGAAGCGATGGCGTTCTTTGCCTGCAACTTCAATGACTTTGAGGGTAAGGCGGAATACTTCGCTGTATCGTTTGGGAAGTAGTTCCTCGACAGCGGTGATGAGCAATTGTCGTTGAACGGCAAAGCTGTCGAATGCGGCGTACATGCTCATTGCAACGGGCGTCTTGCCGCCGATCAGCTCGGCGAATGCATTTCCAAGGTGTGCTTGCACGATGGACCAACCGGCAATCGCGATTGTTACCCGCGCGGTCAGATGCTCCCTGCCATGCAGAGCATCCGTTCCAAAGATGTAGTTTCCGTCCGTCTTGAGATGGGAGAAGGGTTGTCCCGCCATTTCAGCGTCTCCTGGTTGGCCAGCGGTAGTCAAAACCATCCGGAGAAACGTAAGAGTGCGGCGCGTCGAGTGCACCTTACACCGCGCGCATTTTCGCGCCGAGTATCCACAGCGCGATCTTGCTGAACAAAATTGCCGGAGCTACGCTCAGGGCCTGTCGTTGGTCCCATCGCGCCAGCAAGGAGACAGAACCATCCGTTCCATAGAGGACGGAACCCTCTAGTCAGTCGGTCGAGGGAGGTGCGCCTCCCTAGTGATGGAGAGCGGCTGACCAAACGGTCGTTGCCTAAGGCGAGTGCCTCGGGGCGGCGGCTGTTTGGTCAGCCGCTTTTTTGTTGGAGGTTCGTGCCATGAAGGTTCGAGTTCTCGTAGAAGTCAGCGTCACGGATTGGACTAAGCCATTTCAGGCAATGGGGCGGGCCATTCGATCCATTCTGCTCTGGCGGATGCCCTCAATTCGGATCAGCTTCGAGAGGCGCAATCACGGGCATGATCCTCCGGAAACCTAGCTCGGTCCTTGAGCTATTTTTGGAAATCTATCGTCGGTTGAAATCGAAGTGAGTACTCGACTCATTGTCGATTCCCTGAGACGCTTCCCGCACAAGTGCGGGGAGAGGCAATGTTCGTCCTAAGTTATGCTTCAACCGACCCCAACGAAGTCGAACGCCTAGAAGAAGAATTCGACTTGCTAAGTGAAGCGCAAGCTCGAGCGTGCAGTTTGCTTGGGTCGAATGAGGGGTCGGGGTTTCTCATCAGTGATGAGGATGGGAATGCCCTTCGGGAAGATGCCGAGATCCGTCAACTCTGCAGTACACAGCAACAGAGTAGCGGAGGTGGCGGCGGGGGAGGCGGGATGCAGTTCGCTTCGCCTGGTCGACGGCGCATAACGATTACGGCTGCCGTTTTCCCTGAAGGCTTCGTCGTGGTTAGTGTCCGTGAGAGTCTTCTGCTCAATTCGGTCGAGGCGAACCGAGTATACAATCAAATGGTGATGCTCTTCCGGAAGCCGGTACTTCTCGTAGGGGGCCGGCGCCTCCACGGAAATCCAAACTTGGTGAGGGATTTCTCACGGGTAGACCTGAGGCGAATCACGGGCTGGCGCGACTATCACTTCACCATATAGATAGCCGCAATATTTCACCGGGCTGGTGTTAAAGGGCGCCGAGCTTTTTGATGCGAGCTCTAAGCTCACGTTCGTCGCAGCTTATCTCCCGCGCGCAACGGCCTTCAGATGTCAGCCGCGCCCTTCCCGCGTTACGCAGTCGTTGCTAGCAGCATCTCAAATTCGGCATTCCAGTTATGCGGAGTGCTAGTTGCAGGTTGAGCAAGTTTCGGCCTATATTTCCCATAGGCTGGCGCCAACCGCGCCGGCCTTTTTCATGTCCAAACCCTGGGTCCTCTATGCCCTTCGATCTCGACCAGGCGCTCGCCCCGGCGGCTGCTCCCGTTGCCGCGAAGGCTCCGCGCCCTAAGGCGTGAGGCCGTTCCGGAACGCCTGCCCGTCCGTGTCGGCGCCTTGTGCCGACGCAGACCTGAACCTTTGACCATGCCCCGCCCGGCGCGCCCGCCGGGTACGATCCCTGGAGGATGAGGGGCCGTCCCGCGATCATGTGTCGTGAGTAGCAAGCAAAAGGCCGTTCCCGCCGACGACTGTCCGGCAGATGGGGTGGACCGAGGTGCGATCAACGCATCCGAGAGCTGATGAGACAGTCTTCTGCGGCCGCCCGAGGCGGGGCCGCAGGGGCAGATTCCCGTGAGGGCACAGGTGGGCGCTCAACCTGTGTCACAACATTTGTCTCAACTTGGTGGGACATCATCGCCGTCGTCGCGGCTGAATTTTCAGACAGGCCCGCGATTCGGGCCTGAGTCGAAAAGAATCGTTCCGTTCAGGCGGGCCGGCGCTTTGCGAATTTTTAGACAGACAGAATCCAGACAGATGATGTCCAGGAAAGCCGCTTCCTCAGCCGTGGCGGCCGGGCACCAGCGCCAGCCAGAGCGAGATCACCGTCGAGGCGATGGCGGCGGCTTGTAGCCACGACAGCGGCTCGTGCAGGATCACGATGCCGCTCACGATCGCCACGATCGGGATGGCGATGGAGGAGAGCGCGGCGACCTGGGCCGGCAGGAGTTTCACCAGGGCGAACCAGGTGGCGGTGCCGAGCGCCATCGGGATGGCGCCGGTGTAGAGCGTGGCGGCGAGCGCTTTGGCCGAGGGCCAGTGGGTCGGCAGGCCGTCGAACAGCAGCGCGCCCAGCGCGATCGGCGGCAGGCAGATCACGACCTGCCAGAAGGTGAGCGAGAGGCCCATGCCCGGCCAGCTCGTGCGCTTCACGATGAAGGTGCCGATGGCCCAGCAGAAGCCCGCGAGCAGGCCCCAGAACAGGCCGGCCGGCGCCTGGGCGTAGCTTTGGAAGTTGGGGATCATCAGGGCCGCGACGGCCGCCGCGCCGATCGCGATCGCGGCCAGCAAACGCGGCGTGAGGCGCTGGCCGAACACCAGGAAGCCCATCGCTGCCACCCAGAGCGGCATCGTGTAGGCCAGCACCGAGGCATGACCGGAGGGGATGTAGAGCACGGCCAGCGACGTCGCGATGTTCCACACGCCGATGTTCATGACGGAGGCCGCGATCAGGGCCGGCCATTTGCCCTTGGGCACCGCGAAGCTCTCGCCGCGCAGCAGCAGGATCAGGCTCAGCATGATCACGCCCGCCGACAGCACGATGGTGCGGAACGTCCACACCGGCAGCTCGTCGAGGGCGATGCGGAACAGCGGCCAGTTGGTGCCCCAGACGAGGGTGAGGGCGCCGAGCAGCGCCAGCACCTTGGGCGAAACGCGATTCATGAGGTTCGGGGATCAGGCTTGATGTTCGTCCGGCGCCAGCAGGTAGCAGCCGTTGATGCGCCAGCTTCCGTCGGGAAGCTGCGTCATGGGATAGACGGCGGTGATGGGCCGTCCGTCGGGGCCGACGACATGGACCTTCTGCGCGATCTCGCCGTGCAGCTCGACGATCTCGCGGAAGTCGAAGACCCTTGGCCGATACACCGGCGGATAGCCTTGCCGCACCATCTCCATGAAGACGTCGGACTGGCCGAACATGTTTTGGATCATCGGCGAGGCGTAGCCGAAGGCGGCGTCGCCATCGTCGCGCCGGAACGCCTCGACCTGGCCTTTTATGACGTCGCGGATTGCTGTCTGGTCGGCGGGCGACACCGCGGGCTGAGCCTGCGCGGCCGTGGCGAGGCTGACGATCAGACCGAGGAGTGCCAGAAAACGAATGGCCATGCTGCTACTGCAGCGGAACTGGCCGCCTGCCGCCTGTCGTCGTCACCCGTTGTGCGCCGGGGTTGCCGAGGCGGCCGAGGTTCACGCCGTAGGAGAGCGCCGCCAGGTTGGTGCGCTCGCGGGCGAGAAAGCCGTTCTCGCGGCCGATCTGGGCGTTGAGGTCGCCGATCAGCCGGTCGATCTGCTGCATGGAGCGCGTGGTCTCGCTCTCGATGGCGCGCAGGTTGCGATGGTCCTCGTCGACCGCGCCGCCGACGGCGAAGGTCGCGCGGATGTTTTCGAGCAGGTAGCCCGCGACCGACGCCTGGGTCGTCACCTGGCTGGCCAGCGAATTCAGTTGGCCCACACCGAGCGTGGCGGCGTCGAGCTTGGCTTGCGCGGCGTTCCACTGGTTCACCAGCTCGGGATTGCCCGGCGTCGTGCCGGTCTGCAGGCGCGAGGTGATGCCGTTCACGAGGCCGCTGTAGGCCGCGGAGTCGCTCGACAGCTGGCTGCGCGTCGCGTTGAGCTGCGCCTGCTGCTGCGAAATGCCGTTGGCGAGGGCCGCCTGATCGGAGCGCAGCTGCTGGATGCGCTGCTTCACGGTCTGCGTGCCGGTCTGGCTGATCGCCGGATTGGATGATGGCGGGCTGACGGAGGGCGCAAAAATGCTTCCCTCGTTGCACCCGCTCAAAACGACCGCCGCTAAGAGAAGCACGGATCGTTGGACTCTTAGCGCCATCGTTGGCCTCGAAACTGCCCTGGCATCATCAATTGGGCGCCTCCGCATCGGCCGCCCATAAACGGGCCAGCTCGATTCGGGGCACCAGCCCCCAAATCCAGATGCCTGTGATGCTACTTGAAAGCAAGGGAAACCGACAAGCGGCGATTTCTTAGGCAGCAGAGGCACTTGGCTCATATTGTGCACTCTTTTTTGGCCCTGCCAGCAAGCCTTCCAGCGACTTGCAACGCAAGGGCAGTTTCATTAGGGTGCCCGCCTTCTTGCTGGACGCCTCTTGGGAGGCATCTGGCCGTGCGCCCGTAGCTCAACT
>JAUXRT010000034.1 GCA_030681635.1 Reyranella sp. | reverse complement strand
AGGTGTGCCCGCCCAGTCGGGAAAAAGCCCTTGCTTGTTGGCTTTCAGGCGGTTTGAAAGTCAAATATCTGTACGTCGAGTTGGGCCAACTTTGAAAAGTTGGGCCAGCCTTTAGCGGCGGAGATCGACCACCAAAAGATCGCCCCGGTCGTTGCCGACTGCGAGCCCAAAACCGTCCGGCGACCAGGCGAGGCAGGTGATGGCCGAGCCGTCGGCCATTTTTAGCACCACCGAGCGCCTGGTCTTGATGTCGCCGAGCTGCAGCTCGCCGGAATCGTAGCCGCCGGCCACGAATTCGGCGGCCGGGTGGGCCGCCACGACGCTGAGCAGGCCCGCACCCTCTTCGCCGAACTGCAGCGGCGGCTTGCCTTCCGGTCCCTTGCCGGAGAAGGGCCAGGCGGTGAACACCGGCTGCGACGAGGTGTAGAGGAAGCGCGCGTCGGCGGTCCACGACAGCGACTTCACCTTGGCGGGGTAGCCCTGCATGCGCATGTCGGTGGCCTGCGCCATCCGCCAGACGTGGATGTCGTTCTCCTGCGTGCCGGTGGCGATGAACTTGCCGTCGGTGCTCCAGCGCAACGCCACGTGGCTGCCGCGCCAGGCGAAGCGGCGCGGCGGCGGGGTCCCTTGGCCCAGGCTCCAGACGGTGACACCACCGTAGTGGGCGCAGCCGATGCGGCTGCCGTCCTTGCTGAAGTCGAGATCGGCCACGGTGCTCTGGTGCGGGCCGAACTCGCGGACCTCGCCGTCCTTGGTGACGACGACCGCGGCCTTGCCGACGGAGGCCGCGACCGCGCCGGTGGCGCGGTGGGCGGCGAGATGGTCGATCCATCGGCCCTTTTGGTTGAAGAGCTCGATGGCCGTGCCCTCAGGGCCGAGGCGCAGCAGGCGGCCGTCGTCGCCGCCGCTCACGAAGCCGTCGCCTGCCGGGTCGGTCACCAACGTCAGCACCGCGCCGCCATGGACGGGCTTTGATGCCTCGGGGGCGGTCGCGGCGATGTCGGCGGGCAGGGTGCGGACGCAGCCATCGCCCAGGGCAAAGGCCACGGTCGCGCCATCGCGGCTAAAAGCGCAGGCGGCGACGGGCGCGTCGGCCGCGATGGTGCGGGCCGGCGGCAGGGTCTGGCGCCAGGCCGGGTTGGTGAGGTCGATCTTCACGGGCTTACTTCAGGCAGTCTTCGAAGCCGCGCTTCAGATTGTCGCCGTCGAGATTGCGGCCGATGAAGACGAGCTTGCTCGACCGCTTTTCGCCTTCCTTCCATGGCACGCCCCAGTCGCTGTCCATCATCATGTGGACGCCGTGGTAGACGTAGCGCTTGGGTGCACCGTCGATGGCGAGGATGCCCTTGCTGCGGAAGATGTCGCCGCCGCGCAACTGCAGCAGCGCGCCCATCCACTTCTGGAACTTCTCCGGGTCGACCGGCTTGTCCGAGGTGATGGAAAGGCTCTTCACCTCTTCCTCGTGGTTGTGGTCGTGGCCGTGCTCGAGGAAATCGGGTTCGAACTCGAGGATGCGTGCGAGGTCGAACGCACCCTTGTCGAGGATGGCGGCGAGATCGATCTTGCTCTTCTCGGTCCGGTGGATGCGGGCGTAGGGATTGATCACCTTGATCCTGCCCTCGACCTTCGCAAGGTCGTCGGCACTCACGAGATCGGTCTTGTTGAGCAGGATCACGTCGGCGAACGCCACCTGCTGCTCGGCCTCCGAGCCTTGCTCGAGTTGGCCGAAGAAGTGCTTGGCGTCGATCACCGTCACGATGGCGTCGAGGCGGGTCTTGGCCTTCACATCGTCGTCGGTGAAGAAGGTTTGCGCCACCGGGCCGGGATCGGCGAGGCCGGTGGTCTCGACCAGGATGCCGTCGAACTTGTCCTTGCGCTTCATCAGGCCTTCGATGATGCGGATCAGGTCGCCGCGCACGGTGCAGCAGATGCAGCCGTTGTTCATCTCGAAGACTTCCTCGTCGGCATTGACCACGAGGTCGTTGTCGACGCCGAGCTCGCCGAATTCATTCACGATGACGGCGTATTTCTTGCCGTGCTGCTCGCTCAGGATACGGTTGAGCAGGGTGGTCTTGCCGGCGCCGAGATAGCCGGTGAGCACGGTGACGGGCACTTGTGGCTGAGCCATATGGGGGTCCTCGAATTGGCCCCTGAGATAGGGTGGGCGATGCCAAGAGTCCAGTTGGACGGCAGATCTGTTGACAGCGCGACGCCGTATCGCCTAATCCGTGGAGTAGCAAGACGCGCAGGAAAGTCGCGTCAAAGGGGAGAGATGATCGTTCGCAGTTTGCTTTTTGTCGCTCTGGCACTTTTCGTTGCCGGGTGTGAGACCTACTCGGCGCCGCGCTATGGGATGTCAGCCGACAATATCGTCGCCTTGAGAAGCCTCGCACCTAATCGCATTGGTGTCGGCGCCTTCGCCGAGCCACCCCAGTTCAGCGATGGCTGCCGGGCCGCGGGCCCGATCACGGCAGCCGACGGAGTGGGCTTCGCGGCCTACATCCGCAAGGCACTGATCGACGAGCTCAAGGTGGCCGGCGTCTACGACGAGCGAGGCAACGTTACGCTGACGGGATCCCTCGACAGGCTCGCCTTTTCGTCGACCGTCGCCTACTGGGATCTCACCCTCACCGTGAATTCGTCGAATGGCCGGTCGATCACCGTGCAGGAGCAATACAGATTCGATAGTGCTTTCGCGGCCGTGACCGCCTGCAAGCGTGTGGCCGATGCCTATTTCCCGGCGGTCCAGAATGCGTTGCAGAAACTGATCGCGTCACCAGATTTCCGCGGCCTTATAAACCCGGGTTGACCGTCTAGGGTCGCTCGCCGCGAATGAGCTTGGGCAGGTCGCCGACCATGCCCATGGCGTGGCGGACGAAGAAGCGGCGGAGCGCCGGCACGCGGTTGACGGCGGCGAGGCCCGCGTCGCGGACCAGGCGCAGCGGCTTGATGTCGTTGGAGAACAGCCGATTGAGGAGATCGGTGGCGGCGACCATGGCGAAATTGTCGGCCCGCCGCCATTGCGCGTAGCGTTCGAGCGTGTCGGCGGCGCCGAGGTCGAGGCCGAGCCGCTTGGTATCGACCAGCACCTCGACGAGGGCCGCGATGTCGCGCACGCCGAGATTATAACCCTGGCCCGCGATGGGATGGATGCCGTGGGCGGCATCGCCC
Organism: Reyranella sp.; assembly: GCA_030681635.1. Classification (GTDB taxonomy): domain Bacteria; phylum Pseudomonadota; class Alphaproteobacteria; order Reyranellales; family Reyranellaceae; genus Reyranella. The sequence goes on along the minus strand of JAUXRT010000034.1, from coordinate 11 downwards.
ACCAGCACGAG
>JAUXRT010000186.1 GCA_030681635.1 Reyranella sp. | reverse complement strand
GGCGTCGAGCGGCCGGTCGTCGGCGTTCAGCCGCGTGTCGAACAGCTCCATGAGCCGCGTTTCGATCGCCTCGGGCAGCTTCCGGGTGACGATCACCAGCGGTTGCTTCTTGGAACTGGACGGCAGGTGGGATCGGTACCGGGCTGGCGCGACAGATGACAACTGCCCGATTACCAATTCCGCGCGCGCCTTGTCCAGCAAGCGGCCCGGATATTTGGCGCGGCCAAAAAGCGCGCTTTTTCAAGTACTTGTCGACCAATGTGAAGATTTTAGGTATATTGCGCCCGATGGGAATTCGGCCGTTCGTCTCGCTTTCGATGGGCTTTGCAGCCTTTGCAGCCTTTTGTCTGCTTGCACCGGCACTGCCGGGCGGCAGCGCCCATGCCGCCCCCGACAAGTCTTCGGCGGTCCAACGCAAGGGATCGGGCCTGCCGATTCCGCGTTTCGCTTCCCTGCGATCGGACGAGGTCAATGTCCGCACGGGGCCGGGCACGCGCTATCCCGTGGATTGGGTCTTCAAGCGCAAGGCCATGCCCGTCGAAATCGTCGCCGAATACGAAAACTGGCGCAAAATCCGCGACTGGCAGGGCGCCAGCGGCTGGGTCCACCAGAGCCTGCTGACCGGCAAGCGCAGCTTCATCATCGCCTCGAAGGCCGCCAGCCTTCACAAGACGCCGGCCGCATCGGCCGAGGTCGTGGCCAAGCTCGAACCCGAAGTGATGGGTGAGATTCGCTCCTGTGCCGGCGACTGGTGCCGCGTCAAAGTATCCAGCGTCAGCGGCTGGATCGAGCGGACCGGCATGTGGGGCGTCTATAAGTCCGAACCGATTAACTAGCCGCCGCCCCGATCGGCACGTAAAAATGGGTCGCCGTGGCCCACGCAGTTAGCGCCCTCTACTCCAAGTTCAACCGCATGTCGCCGGCAGCGGCGGCAATGGCGGCGTTGCTGCATGCCGCGGTAGCGTTGGCCTTTCTGTGGAAACTGCCCCAGGTCGAAGCCGAAGCCGCTGAGCAGGTGCTCGAATTCACGGTCGACGTCCCCGTCCCGGCGCCCCCCGAGAGCCCGCCCCAGCAAGCAGCTGCAGCCACCCCGCCGCCGGCCGCTCAGCCGCCCAGCCCGCCTCCCGTGCCGCCCCCGAGACTGGGTCTCGCGCCATCGCGCTCGCTCACGCCCGATCCAAACAGCAGACCGGAGACGCCGCTCGGCCCGACATCGCCGCGGTCGACGCGAACCACAGAGCCCGCCAAGGAGCCTGCGAGAGAGCCGGCCAAGCCGGAACCTCCGAAGCCGGAGCAGCAGCAGGCTGCCGCCGCGCCGCCGCCGCCTCCGCCGCCGCCGGAAATGAAACTGGAGCAGGCCCTGCCGCCCCTGGAGGCGCCGCCCCCGCCGCTCAGTGCGCGGGATTTTCCGAAGGTCGCGCCACCGCCGCCGCCCAAGGCACCCCCGCCGCCGCCGCCGCAACGCGCGCAGACGCCACCGACGCCGCCACCGCAACGCCAGGCCCTCCAGCCGTCGCCGCTTGGCGGGCAGCAGCATCGTCCACCTGCCGATTCCCAAGCCGCGGCGCAGCCGGCCCCGTCGCCGCTCACCAATCCGGCGAGCCAATACGGTCAGCGCAAAGCCGAAGAGGATTATCTCTGGCGGGTCGCCCAGAAGCTGTCGCAGCACCAGCAATTCGTCAAAAACGTCAGCACCGAGTCAGGCTCCGTCGTCGTGCGGCTCACGATCGCCCGCGACGGCACGCTGATCGACGTCTCGATGTTCAAGTCCAGTGGCCTGCCGACCCTCGACGCCACGGCCCTCAGCATGATCCGTCAGGCCTCGCCCTATCCGCCGTTCCCCGCGGACATCACCGGCACGCGGCAGAACTTCCTTCTGCCACTCCAGTTCAGGCGCAGCGATTGAGCGCGGCGACCAAGGCGGCCGGCTAGCCGCCGCCCGAGCCGGAACCCCAGGCCGGAACATAGTAACGTAGCGCCGTGGTCCAGACCGTCAGTGCCCTCACTTCGAAATCCAGCCAGATGTCGCCGGTGGCGCTGGTGCTGGCGCTGGTGCTGCATGGCCTGGCCGCCGCGGGGCTGTGGTGGGCATCGCCGCTGCGGCCAACCGAGCCGCCGCAAGATGCGATCATGATCACGGTCGATGCGGGCGCGCCGCCGGCGAGCACGGAACAGCAAGGCGACGACAAACCGGTCCAGCCGGTCGCCGCTGGCGTGCCGGAACCGGCGCCTCCGGACGAGCCGCGCGAGGAGGCGCGACAGGCACTCGCCGAGCCACAGCCGCCTCGGCCCGAACCACCGCCCCAGCCCACGCCACCGCCCAGTCTGGAACAGGCCCTGGCGTCGCCGGAGGAACTGCCGCCGCCGACGGCGCGTGACTTCCCCAAGCCCGCACCGCCACCACCGCCCCCTCGCCCGGCCGCCCGGCCGCCGCAAGGCGCGCCATCGCAGGTGCCACTGCCGAGGCCAGCCCAGCCGATGCCCCCGCCGCCGCCGGCAAATTCCGCCGCTACGGCGCCCGCGCCGCCGTCGAATTCTTCGGATTGGCTGATCGGCAAGGGCCGGGCGCGCAATGCCTACCTGGATCAGATCGCGCGACTGACCTCGCGCTACCGCTTCTATCCGCGCATCGCCGCCGACAACAAGCAGGAAGGCCGCGTGGTCACGCGCGTGACGATCGCGCGCGACGGCCGGCTGATCGACGTCAAGATCGACAAGTCGAGCGGCTGGCCCGCCATCGACGCCGCCGAGCTTGAGACGATCCGCAAGTCGGCGCCGTTCCCGCCGGTGCCGCGCGACATGCCCGGCGATCCGTTGATCCTGATACTGCCCATCAACTACGACCTGACGTTTTCGCGGGCCCGCTAGGGCTCTCGCTAGGATTCAGGCGAAGTCCCGCGCCAGGGTTTCGCGCACGGCGCGCGGCATCACCGCCATGTGGCCGTAGTTGGGATGGTCGAAGCCGACCACGACGTCGCCGTCACCGCCGCGAAAGGCCGCGATCTGGGCCGGCGTGAAGGCAAAGCGCACGAACTGCACCGCCGAGGCCTTGCCGTCCTCGCGCGTGCGCTCCTGGTCGCCCTCCTCGATGCCGCGGATCGTCTCGGTGCCGACGCGGATGAAGGCATGGCGCTCGACGCCGCCCAGGGATCCCAGCACGCGGGCACGCCGCAGCGGATCGTCGATCTCGAACAAGATCGTGGCGACCAGCTCGCCGCCCTGGGGAATCAGCGGATTGTAGGCCGCCAGCTCGTCGGGGATCTGGGCCGGGCCGCCCTTCTCGATGAACAGCATTTCGTGCACCTGATGCAACATCGTGTCGTAGGACTCGAAGTAGCAGGTCGCGAACGGACCGACTTCTAGCCGGCGGTTCTTCTTGAGCTCCGCCATCTGGCGGCGGCGCTCGGCGCGCACCTTCAGGTAGTCCGCCGGCGGCAGAATGGCTGCGGTCTCGATCTTGCGTGGCGAGGTCATTTGTCTTGTCCGGTCAGACCGTAGGCGCGCGCGAAAAGCTCGATCGGATGGCTGGCGCGCGACGGTTTGGGTTTCGCGTCTCCCGCGGCCATCTCCATCACCTGCATCAGGTGATCGGCGGCGAGCGGGCACTCGGAGGCGACGAAGCTGGTGTCGTTCTTCAGCGCCATCTGGGCCGCGGGCTTGCCCACCTTCACCGCCGTCTCGAAATTCTCGGTCCGTGCACCCCAGATGCCACCATGACCGCTGCAGCGCTCGATGACCGCGACACGGGTCTCGGGCACCAGCCGCAGCATCTCGGCGGCCTTGGCGCCCATGTTCTGGGCACGGGCATGGCAGGCGAGGTGGACGCTGACGCCGCCCTCGAGCGGCTCGAGGCCTGGCGCCAGCCCATGCTTCTTGGCGATATCGACCACATACTCCGACAGGTCGAAGGTCGCCTGCGACAGCCGCTCCACGTCGGGTTCCTTGGGCAGGATGAGCGGCCATTCGAACTTCAGCATCAGGGCACAGGAGGGCGTGAGCGCGATCACGTCGTAGCCCTTGTCGACCCAGGGCAGCAGCGCCGCCGACACGGCCTTCGCCGCGGCGGCTGTGCCTTCGATGTCGCCCAACTCCAGCTTTGGCATGCCGCAGCAGGCCGGATGGACGACTTCGGTCTCGACGCCGTTCCTGGCCAGCACCGCACGGGCGGCCGCGCCGATCCCGGTGTTGTTGAAGTTCACGAAGCAGGTGGCGTAGAGCACGGCCTTGCGCTTGCCGAAGGCCGGCGCCGCCTCGTTCAGCACCGCGCCCTCGCGGGCCGCCCTGATCTCGAAGGTCTCGCCGCTGTACTGCGGCAGGCGAGCGCCGTGATGGATTCCGGCCAGGCGTTCCATCGCCGGGCGCGTGAGCGTGTTGTGCTCATCGGTCGCCCAGTTGGCGAGGCCGGCGACGAAGGTGCCGAGGCGGCCCGTCCGATCGGTGTCGGCGAGCTGGCGGTCGATCACAGGGACGCCCTTCTTGCGCGCCTGCACGGCGCGATGGCGCAGCATGAGGTGCGGAAAGTCGAGCGCCCATTCGTGCGGCGGCACGTAGGGGCACTTGGTCATGAAGCACATGTCGCAGAGCGTGCAGGCTTCTTCGACCTGGGCGTAGTCTTCCTTCTTCACACCGTCGAGTTCGCCGGTCGGGCCGTTGTCGATCAGGTCGAACAGCCGCGGGAAGGAGTCGCACAGATTGAAGCAGCGCCGGCAGCCGTGGCAGATGTCGAATGTGCGCTCCATCTCCTTCTCGAGTGCGGCTTCATCCCAGAACCAGGGATTCTGCCAGTCGAGGGCGTGACGGATCGGGGCTTCGAGGCTGCCTTCGCGCATGTCGGATTCGCTTGGTTGCGAGATGAAATAAGCAGGAAGCAAAAGGGGACCCTCGCGGGTCCCCTTCGTCGAGCCCGAAGGGCTCAGGCCATCGTATCGAGGGCTTTCTGGAAGCGGCCGGCGTGGCTCTTCTCAGCCTTCGCCAGGGTCTCGAACCAGTCGGCGATCTCCGCCATGCCTTCCTCGCGCGCCGTGCGCGCCATGCCCGGGTACATGTCCGTGTACTCGTGCGTCTCGCCGGCAATCGCGGCCTTCAGGTTCGACGTGGTGGCGCCGATCGGCAGGCCGGTCGCCGGATCGCCCACCGCCTCGAGGAACTCGAGATGACCGTGGGCATGGCCGGTTTCGCCTTCGGCCGTCGAGCGGAAGACGGCGGCGACATCGTTGTAGCCTTCGACGTCGGCCTTCTGGGCGAAGTAGAGATACCGGCGGTTGGCCTGGCTCTCGCCCGCGAAAGCGGCCTTGAGATTGTCTTCGGTCTTGGAACCCTTGAGATTTGCCATGGTGCTTCTCCCGTTTGACCGGCCCATCCGCCGGTCCACGCACAGGATTTAGGACTCGCCCCCAAAGCCGTCAAGAAGTTTAGAACAATTCTAAATGCTGCAAATGATTCGCAGCGGAATTGGGGCGAAACGGGTTAGCGCCGCACCCGCACGATGACGTCGACCCGCGCCAGGCGCGTGCCCTTGGGGGGAGCCGGCAGACCCGCGATCGTCACTTTCTCGGAAGGAAAATCGTGCAGTTCGCCATCCGGTTCGACGAAGAAATGTTGGTGATGGCCGGTGTTGGTATCGAAATAGGACCGGCCGGGAGCGACCACGACCTCGCGCAGAAGTCCTGCGTCGCGGAACTGGTTGAGCGCATTGTAGACTGTGGCCAGCGACACCGGCATCCGCGTCGCCTTGACCTCGATATGCAGGCTTTCGGCCGTGACATGGCGGTGGCCGCCCTCGAACAGCAGGCGCGCCAAGGCAACCCGCTGCCGGGTCGGGCGCAGGCCGGCCGCGCGCAGGCGGTCGGGGAAATCGGGGCTGGTCGTAGGCATCGTTACGACCATATGTAAGGACTACATAACGGCATGAAAAGGGCCAGTTGGGCCTTTCCGGTCGTTTGCGCTGGCCCTCTTGCATCCCTATTCTGCCGCCAAATCCCTGCATCGGGCGGCCACGGGACGGTGAATGTGAGCGAGAAGAAGCACAGTTTTGCATATCAAGACCTGATCGATTGCGCCGAAGGCCGCCTGTTTGGCCCGGGCAACGCACAGCTGCCGCTGCCGCCGATGCTGATGTTGGACCGTATCGTGAAGATCGACGATACCGGCGGTCAGTTCGGCAAGGGCGAGATCGTGGCCGAATTCGACATCAAGCCGGACCTCTGGTTCTTCCAGTGCCACTTCAAGGGCGATCCGGTGATGCCGGGCTGCCTGCCGCTCGATGCGCTGTGGCAGATGCTGGGCTTCTTCCTGGGCTGGATGAAGGCGCCGGGCCGCGGCCGGGCGCTGGGCGTCGGCGAGGTCAAGTTCACCGGGATGGTCGTGCCGACCGTGAAAAAGCTCACCTATCATGTGCACCTGAAGCGCGTGATGCTGCGCAAGCTGGTCCTGGGCATTGGCGACGGCTTCGTCTACGCCGACGGCAAGCAGATCTACGAAGTCAGCGGCCTCAAAGTCGGCCTGTTCCAGGATGCGGCGCCGTCCGCGGCGGCGGGCTGATGAAGCGCGTCGTCGTCACCGGCCTCGGCATCGTCTCCCCGATCGGCAACAATGCCGCCGAGGTGACCCAGTCGCTGAGGGACGGCAAGTCGGGCATCGAATTCGTCCCGCAGTACAAGGAACTCGGCTTTCGCAGCCAGGTCGCCGGGACGCTGAAGCTCAAGGTCGAGGATCTGGTCGACCGCCGCCTCATGCGCTTCATGGGCGACGGCGCGGCCTATGCCTGGCTCGCCATGAAGGAAGCGATCGCCGACGCCGGCCTTTCGGAGAGCGACGTTTCCAACGAACGCACCGGCGTCATCGCCGGCTCCGGCGGCCCGACGACCGGCGCCATCGTGCAGGCCGCCATCACGGCCAAGGAGAAGGGGCCCAAGCGGGTCGGCCCGTTCCAGGTGCCGCGCGCCATGTGCAGCACCGTCTCGGCCAACCTTGCGACCGCCTACAAGATCAAGGGCTTGAGCTATTCGATCAGCTCGGCCTGCTCGACCTCGGCACACTGCATCGGCAACGCCGTCGAGACCATCCAGCTCGGCAAGGCCGACCGCATGTTCGCGGGCGGCGGCGAGGAACTCGACTGGACGCTCTCGGTGCTGTTCGACGCCATGGGCGCCATGTCGTCGAAGTTCAACGACACGCCCACGCGGGCGAGCCGCGCCTATGACAAGGGCCGCGACGGCTTCGTGATCGCGGGCGGCGGCGGCATCGTCGTGCTGGAAGAACTCGAGGTCGCCAAGGCCCGCGGCGCCAAGATCTACGCCGAGGTGATCGGCTACGGCGCCACCTCCGACGGTGCCGACATGGTGGCCCCGTCCGGCGAAGGCGCCTTGCGCTGCATGCGGCTCGCCCTCGAAGGCTTCCCGGGGGCCGCGAAGCGCAACGTCCCGGTGAACTACATCAATACCCACGGCACCTCGACGCCGGTGGGCGACATCACCGAGCTCGATGCCATCCGCACCGTGTTCGCCGACAAGCTGCCGACGGTGAGTTCGACCAAGTCGCTGACCGGGCACAGCCAGGGCGCCACCGGCGCGCACGAGGCGATCTACTCGCTGCTGATGATGAAGGAAGACTTCGTCGCCGCCTCGGCCAACATCGAGAACCTCGATCCCGGCGCCGAAGGCTATCCCATCGCGCGTCAGCGCATCGACAATGCCGGTCTCCAGACCGTGATGTCGAACAGCTTCGGCTTCGGCGGCACCAACGCCTGCCTGCTGTTCTCGCGCTACGACCACTGAGAGGGACAGATGCCGGACGATCGTCCCCTCGCCGCAGCGTCCGATCACGCTGTTTCCAAGGCGATGCCGCTGCCCGCAGTCCCCAAGCTGATGGCCGGCAAGCGCGGCCTGATCATGGGCGTGGCCAACGAGCGCTCGATCGCCTGGGGCATCGCGCAGGCGCTGCACCAGGCCGGCGCCGAACTCGCCTTCACTTACCAGGGCGGCGCCTTCGGCAAGCGTGTGCTGCCGATGGTCGAGAAGATCGGCGCCAAGATCGTCGAGGAGGCCGACGTCGAGAACGAGGAGAGTCTCGACCGGCTGTTCGCCCGCCTGAAGAAGGACTGGGGCCGGCTCGACTTCGTGGTCCACGCCATCGCCTTCTCCGACAAGGAGGAGCTGAAGGGCCGCTACGTCGACACGAGCAAGGCCAACTTCCAGCGCAGCCTCACCATCTCCTGCTATTCCTTCACCGACATCGCACGGCGCGCCCTGCCGCTGATGACCGAGGGCGGCAGCCTGATCACGCTGACCTACGAGGGCGCGGCCCGCGTGATGCCGTCCTACAATGTGATGGGCGTCGCCAAGGCCGCCCTGGAGGCCAGCGTCCGCTATCTCGCCGCCGACCTCGGCCCGCAGGGCGTGCGCGTGAATGCCCTCTCCGCCGGGCCGATGCGCACCCTGGCCGGCGCCGTGATCGGCAGCGCCCGCTACGTCTACCGCGTGTCGCGCGAGGCCTCGCCGCTCCGCCGCAACATCGAGCTCACCGACGTGGGCGGCGCCGCGCTCTACTACCTGTCGGACCTGAGCGCCGGCGTCACCGGCACCACCCATTATGTCGATGCCGGCTACCACGCCATGGGCATGCCGCCAGCCGGCACGAACGGTCAAAACGGCGAGTAACGGCGGGCTTTTCGCCCGCTACTTCTGGACACCTGAATGTAGCGCGTGGTGTCCAGAATGGAGTCCATAAATACGGGATAAGCCCCGTTCCGTGGGCTTTTGTATGCTTCCCGAATTCCTCTTTGCACGCGCCCCGGCGCGCTCTGTTTCCAGGCGTCGTTAAGCGGGGTCGTTGTTGGGACTGTCCGCGGGTCAGGACCCGCGGCGGCTGCACCAGCGCATTGCGCATTTCCGCGGCCCCTCTTGCGGACTCCAGAGGGCGCGGGCAGGTCATGCCGGAATGGAAAAGGCCAGCGCAGTCCAGGCGCCAGCCTAGAGGAAATATAGCCCAAAACCTGCTGAACTTGCAACTATGATTGTTCACTGGCCTATCCTGTGACAACGTGATCGCCCGATTGAGACCCCCGAGGAAACGTCATGATCCGCACGCTGCGCCGCCAGTTCCTCAAGCTCGGTACCGCCCTCACCGCATCAGGCGCCTTGCCCGCCGCCGCCCAGACAACGGCTTTCCCCTCGCGGCCGATCCGGCTGATCGTGCCGCACGCGCCAGGCGGCAACTCCGACACGTTCGGCCGCATCCTGGCGCAGAAACTGTCGGAAAGGATCGGCCAGCAGGTCGTGGTGGAGAACAGGGCCGGCGCCGGCGGCACGGTGGGCAGCGCGCTGGTCTCCAAGTCGGCGCCCGACGGCTATACGCTGGTGGTGGCCGACAACGGCACCCATGCCATCGCCCCCACCCTGTACGGCGCCAAGCTGTCCTACGACGTCTTCAAGGATTTCACGCCGATCACGCTGGCGGCCACCTTCCCGACCGTGATCATGATCCACCCCTCGGTTCCCGCGCAGAACGCCACGGAGTTCGTGGCCCTGGCCAAGAGCCAGCCGGGCAAGCTCACCTATTCGTCGGCCGGCACCGGCAACGGCTCGCATCTCACCATCGAATTGTTCCGCACCGCCGCCGGCGGGCTGGACATGCTGCACGTCCCCTACAAGGGCGGCGCCCCGGCCGTGCAGGCGCTGCTGGCCGGCGAGGTGCAGATGACGGCGGTCAGCGTCAACACGGCGCTGCCGCAGATCACGTCGGGCAAGGTGCGCGCGCTCGGCGTCGCCTCGTCGAAACGCTCGCCGGCGCTGCCCGACGTGCCGACCTTCGCCGAAAGCGGCATCCCGTTCGATGGCGACAGCTGGCTCGCCATCATGGGCCCGCCGGGCATGCCGGCCGATGTCGCGGCGACCCTCAACCGCGAGATCGCGGCCACCCTGCGCGAGCCCGAGACGCAGGAACGCCTGGCGAAGATCGGCCTGGTCGTGGTGGCTTCTACGCAAACCGGACTCACCGACGTGCTGCAACGTGATGTCCCGAAGTGGGGCAAGGCGGTCAAGGATTCGGGCGCCGTCTCCGACTAGACAGAAGAGGCGAACATGGAAACCGCTGCTTCCATTTACAATCCTGACGCCCGGTTCGATCTCGTCGTCAGCGACGTGGAACTTCGGCGCAATGGCGCCGGCCGCATGCTGATGGCGCGAGTCTACCAGCCGAAAGGAAAAGGCCCCTTCCCGGCCGTCCTCGATCTGCACGGTGGGGCGTGGACCCGGAAGGACCGGCTGGCCGAGGAGCCGATGGATCGCGCGCTGGCGTCAAGCGGGCTGCTGGTGGTGGCCGTCGATCTCACGCTGGCCGCCGAGGCGCCCTATCCGGCCTGCGTGCAGGACGCCAACCATGCGGTGCGCTGGCTAAAGGCGAACGCTGCGCGCTGGAACGGCGATGTCTCGAAGCTTGGCGTCTACGGCTCCTCGAGTGGCGGCCACGTTGCTGAGCTGTTAGCCATGCGGCCGCACGATCCGCGCTATTGCGCCATTCCCGTCGAGGGCGCGCCGGACGTCGATGCTTCTGTCTCCTGGGTTGCCATGCGCTCGCCGCCCAGCAACACCATGGCCCGCTACGAGAACGCGGAGCGCCGCAAGAACGAGACCATGATCCAGAGCAACAAGACCTTCTTCTCGCCGTGGGAGAGCATCCACGAGGGCAACCCTCAGGAGATCCTCGACCGCGGCGAAAAGGTCGCGCTGGTGCCGTTCCTCATCATGCAAGGCGCCCTCGACGACAATGTCCTGCCGGCGATGCAGGAAGAATTCGCCGAAACTTATCGAGCGGCGGGCGGTGCGTGCGACTATCGCCTGTTTGCGGACTCGACCCACGAATGGGTCGCCGAACCTGGTCCGCAGACCGACAAGGCGCGGACAACGGTCAAGGAATTCATCGCGCGGCAATTGATGAGCTGAGCGGCGCCGCCTCAGCCGATCACGATATCCATCTCGGTCGCCAGCGCGCCCGCCTCGACGCCGGGAGCCGGCGCGAGCTTCATCTCGATGCGCTCGCGCTGGCCCGGCTGGCGCACGGCGGCGCGGAACACGCCGTCCCGCTCATTCTGCGGATCGCCCGCGATATAGAACTGGCTGGTGAGCAGACGGCCATCGCCTGAAGCCGCCTTGAGATGGATATGCGGCGTACGGCCGGGATAGGCGACAGGTTTTAGCGTGCGGAAACGGTAGCGGCCCTCGGCGTCCGCCATCATGCGGCCGTAGCCCTGGAACGCCGCGTCGCGGCGGTCGCGGCCAGACTGGCGCGGATGATCGTAAATGCCCCGCGCGTCACATTGCCAGATCTCGACCAGGGTGCCCGCGAGCGGACGGCCATCGACCCCGATCACACGTCCCTGGAGATGAAGGACCTCGCCCATCGCCCGCGCCTGCTGGCCTCGGACCTGCACGAGATCGTTGTCCATGTCGGCCGGGAAGCTTGTCGGATAAAACGGCCCCTCGGTCTGCTTGGGCGTCGGGATCACGTCCGCAGTGAAGGCGGACGACAGCGGCAGCAGGCCGGCGCCGGCGCTGGCGCCAACAAGCAGACCACGGCGGGAGAGGATCGAGGGCTTCGTCATCCCGAGCAGTCTACAAACAAAAACGGCGGCCCTGAGGCTGCCGAGACCACGCCGATCGGCAAAAGGCCACTAGCATGGGCGCGGGGACCGGCTAATGTGGCCGCAACCTGGAGTACCTGAATGAAGCGGCGATTCTTGCTTTGTACGATGGGCGCGACGGTGCTCTCGACAGGGTCGCGCGCGCAAGAGAAGCCGGTCGTCGCCTATCTCGCCGCCCGGTCGCCCGGGACCGACGCGCACCTGCTCGCGGCTTTTCTCGAAGGCCTCAAGGAAGCGGGCTATGTCGACGGCCAGAACGTGACGGTCAATGTCCATTGGGCCGACAGCCGCTATGAGCGCCTTCCGGTCCTGGCGAAAGAGTTGGCGGAATCCAGGCCCGCCGTCCTCGTCGCGGTGGGCGCTAACCAGGCTGGCCTTGCCGCCAAGGCCGCGACCCAGTCCATCCCCGTCGTTTTCGGCATCGGCGCCGATCCCGTCGACCTCGGCCTCGTCCGCGACCTCGCCCGCCCCGAGGCCAATCTCACGGGCACGACGCTGCTCACCCAGTTGCTCGATGCCAAGCGCGTGGAGCTGCTGCGGGAAATGGTGCCGGGCGCGAAGTCCATCGCCATCCTGATTAATCCCACCAACCCCGGCGCGGCAGAGCAACTCAAGGCGGCGCAGGCGGCGGCAGATGCCCTGGGCTTCAGCCAGACCGTGCTCAGGACAACGACCGAGGCTGAAATCGATCGCGCCTTCGCCGCCCTGGACTCTGCGCCGGTCGACGCCCTCGTCGTTGCCGTCGATTCATTCCTGATCGGTCAGCGCGCGCGCATCGTCGCGGCGGCGGCCGCGCGCAAGCTGCCCGCAATGTATCCCTCCCGAGAATTCGTCGACGTCGGCGGGCTGGCCAGCTACGCCCCGCGCTGGGTCGACATGTACCGGATCATCGGGACCTATGCCGGACGCATCCTCAAAGGCGCCAGGCCGAGCGACCTCCCGGTCCAGCGGCCGACGACCTTCGAGCTTGTGGTCAATCTCCGGACGGCCAGGACACTTGGCGTCACCCTGCCGCCGATCATCCTCAATCGCGCCGACGAGACGATCGATTGAGGAGCCGCGGTGCTTTCCAAACAAAAACGGCGGCCCCCAGGGCCGCCGTTTCTGTATCGGATGAGGGGGCGATTACTCGCCGGCCGGTGCGGGCTCTTCCTGCTTCTGCGAGATGTCCTCGCCGGTGGCCTGGTCGACCGCCTTCATGCTGAGGCGCACCTTGCCGCGATCGTCGACGCCCAGGACCTTGACCTTGACCTGGTCGCCTTCCTTCACGACGTCATTCACCTTGGCGACGCGACGCGGCGCCAGCTCGGAGATGTGCACGAGGCCATCCTTCGAGCCCAGGAAGTTCACGAAGGCGCCGAACTCGACGCACTTCACGACCTTGCCGGTGTAGATCACGCCCACTTCCGGCTCGGCCACGATGCCCTTGATCCAGTCGATGGCCTTCTGGCCGGCAGCGGCGTCGACCGCCGCGACCTTGATGGTGCCGTCGTCCTCGATGTCGATCTTGGTGCCGGTCTGCTCGGTGATCTCGCGGATCACCTTGCCGCCGGTGCCGATCACTTCACGGATCTTGTCCTTGGGGATCGTGAACTGGGT
>JAUXRT010000182.1 GCA_030681635.1 Reyranella sp. | reverse complement strand
ACCATGAAGATGCCGGGATCGACGTTCTGCAGCGCCACCAGCTGGCGCAGGAGATCGTAGGCATCGTCGGCGATGAAGCCCTTGAACGAGTCGACGTGTTCGGCCGAGTAGAGGACGAAGGCGAAGGACGCGAGTTGGCCCACGATCGCAGCCACGCCCGAGATCAGCACGGCCTTGACCGAGAAGGTGAGCGCGCTGCTGGCGACATAGGCCACGAGATAGAGGAAGGCCGAGCGCCGCATCCAGGTCTGCAGCGCCCACACGTGCCAGTCGGCCTCGGGCAGATGGCTGGCAAGCACGATGATGGCGACGTCAGCCAGGGCGCAGAGCGCCTGGATGACCAGCATGTGCCGGCTGGTGCGGCTGCGGAAGGCGATCCAGCCAATGACGAAGAAGAGCCCGGCGGCGCCCAGCAGGAACGGCAAGCGGCCCAGCGATGAGGAGAGGACCACCCAGACCACGACCACGCCTAAGGCAATGCTGCGCGCCTTGAAGGCGAAGGCGAAGCCGCTCATCTCCTCCTGGTGGAGGCGCTCGCGCCAGCCTGGCGTGCCGTCTTCGGACGGTCGGACGGTCTTGTCGGCCACGGCAGGCGGTCTTCCTTGCTTCACGCTTCAGGGAGTGCCGCGACCCTAAAGCACAATCCGGCTGGCTGGCACAAGCCGGAGCCGCTTCGCAGGACGGCTCTGGCGGCAGGTTCCTGCGGCCATGGGCCGGCCTTCGCGATAAAGTCGTTCCCGGAGGAACACGCATGACCATTCGCCGCCCTCTCGACGGGATGCTCGTTCTCGATCTTGGGCAGATCTACAATGGGCCCTATTGCGGCCTGCAGCTCGGTTTCATGGGCGCCCGCGTGCTCAAGATAGAGCCGCCGGAGGGCGACGTGGTCCGCCGCCGCAAGCGCGAGGTCGAGCCCTATCCGCTGGTCATGCTGAACTCCAACAAGGAGTCGGTGGTGCTCGACCTCAAGCAGCCGCGCGGCAAGGCGATCTTCCTCGACCTGGTCGCCAAGGCCGACGTGCTGATCGAGAATTTCGCAGCAGGCGTCATGGACCGCCTCGGCCTCGGCTACGAGGTGCTGAGCAAGCTCAACCCGCGCCTGGTCTATGGCGGCAGCTCGGGCTTCGGCCTCGACGGGCCCTATCGCGACCTGCCCGCCATGGACGTCACTGTCCAGGCGATGAGCGGCATCACCAATGCGACCGGCGACGCCGACGGGCCGCCGACCAAGGCGGGTGCCGCGGTCTGCGACTTCCTGGCCGGCATCCATCTCTGCGCCGGCATTCTGGGGGCGCTGGTCCAGCGCGAGCGCACCGGCCAGGGCCAGCGGGTCGAGGTCGCCATGCACGAGGCCGGCGCCGTCTCGATCGCGTCGGCGCTTGGGGCGGTGATGGACGGTGACAAGGTGCCCGATCGCACCGGCAACCGTCATCCGGCGCTGGCGATCGCGCCCTACAACACCTATCGCTGCCGCGACGGCTATGTCGCAATCTTTACCTCGGCCGAACGGCACTGGGTCTCCTTGTGCGGGATGATGAACCGCAAGGACCTGCTGGCCGACCCGGAATATGCGACGACGCCCGGCCGGGCAAAACACATGCAGGAAATCGACGACATGGTGGGCGCCTGGACGGCCGACCGCACCAAGGACGAAATCCTGACCGCGCTGAACGACGCGCACATTCCTTGCGCCCCGGTAAAGACGGCGCGCGAGGTCGCCTACGATCCGCACCTCGAAGCGCGCGGCTATTGGGTCGATGTCGAGCACCCGCGCCGCGGCAAGACCCGCGTGCCGATCTCGGCCATCCGCCTGCATGCCGGCGGCAAGAGCGAGATCCGCAGCCCCGCCCCGACGCTCGGCCAGCACACCGATGCCGTGCTGGGTGAACTGCTGGGGATCAAGGCCGAAGAACTCACGCAGTTGCGCACCGACAAGGTGACGAAGCCTGTGACTTAGTTCTCATTTGGACCGCGAGCCTCCGGCTCGCCTCATGAGCGAGCGCGGGCGGAGTAACCTCCGCCCTTGAGGCTCGCGGTCCGGAAGACTAAGACCGCTCGCGGATATCGGAGAACGTTATCTTCGGGCTCTTCTCGGCGACGTAGCCCAGTTCCCAGGTGTTGCGTGCCAGGAACACCGGCGAGCCGTCGCGGTCTTCCGACATGCCGCCGCGGTTGGCCGACATGAACTCTTCCATATCCGCCTTGGTCTCGGCGGAGATCCAGCGCGCGGTTTCGAACGGTGCCGGCTCGAGGTCGATCTTGACCTGGTATTCGGTGTCGACGCGCGTCTTCAGCACGTCGAGCTGCAGCTCGCCGACCACGCCCACGATGTGGTCGCCGCCGATGACGCGGCGGAACACCTGGGTCACGCCCTCCTCGGCAAGATCCTCCAGCGCGCGCCGGAGCTGCTTGGACTTCATCGGGTCCTCCAGCCGCACACGGCGCAGGATTTCCGGCGCGAAGTTGGGGATGCCGACGATCTTGATCTGTTCGCCCTCGGTCAGCGTGTCGCCGACGCGCAGCACGCCATGATTGGGAATCCCAATGATGTCGCCGGGCCAAGCCTCGTCGACGATCTCGCGCTCGCGGGCAAAAAACAATATCGGCGAATTGACCGAGAGCACCTTGCCGGTGCCCATCTGCGTCAGCTTCATGCCGCGCTTGAACCTGCCGCTGCACAGCCGGAGGAAGGCGATGCGGTCGCGGTGGTTGGGGTCCATGTTGGCCTGGACCTTGAACACGAAGCCCGAGACCTTGGGCTCGGTGGGCTCGATCGGCCGCGGCTCGGCCGGCTGCGGCCGGGGTGGCGGCGCCCATTGCGCCAGCGCGTCCAAAAGCTCGCGGACGCCGAAATTATTGTAGGCGCTGCCGAAGAACACCGGCGACAGGTGACCTGCGCGGTAGGAGTCGATATCGAATTCGGGATAGCCCGCGCGCACCAGCTCGACATCCTCGGCGAGCTTGGGATCGGTGATCTCGTAATTCTCAATCAACT
>JAUXRT010000178.1 GCA_030681635.1 Reyranella sp. | reverse complement strand
CCGGAGCTGGACTGCGTTCAGCGAACTCGACCGCGGCGGCGATCTCCCGCTCGATCCCGGGCGTGAGTTCCTCGACCAGCTTCCTGTCCAGGATCAGCGGGTCGCGGGCCTTCCAGGCGTCGATGTCGGCGGCACTGCGATAGCCGAAGTGGAAATCGTCGCCGACGCCGACATGCTCCTTGTATCGTCCGGTGGCGAGTTCGAGCACGAAGGGCTTGCCTGTGCGGACGACGTCGAGCGCGTCCAGTGTCGCCTGCCGGACGGCCAAAGCGTCCCAGCCCTCCTCGACCCGGCGCGATTCAATACCGAAGGTCGCGGCATGTTCGGGCAGCCGGTAGGCCTGACGGACATGCCGGAAGCTGTGGACGGCAAGCCCGTTGTCCTCGCAAATGAAGAGCACCGGAACCTTCATCAGGGAAGCGAAATTCAGGCTTTCGTGATAGACGCCCTCTTCGGTGGCGCCATCGCCGAACACGGCGACCGCCACCCGCGGGCTGCCCGTGCGCTTGAACGATAGCGCGGCTCCCACGGCATGGGGGATGGTGCTGGCCACGACGGCCGACGAGCCCATCAGCCCGACCTCAGGGGCAGAGAGATGCATGGAGCCAGCCTTGCCCTTGGAGATGCCGCCCAGACGCCCATAGAGCTCGGCAAACATGGCATCGAGCGGACCACCCTTGGCGATATAGAAGCCATGCGACCGATAGGTTGCGAACACCAGATCGTCCGGCTTCAGCGCGTCGCAGACACCGACGGCAACGGCTTCCTGGCCGATCGACAAATGCACCGGACTCTGGATCCGGTCCGAGGGGTAGAGCTCGATAATGCGCTCCTCAACCAGTCGGATCAGGAGCGCCGTCCGAAACAGGCGGCGATAGAGGTCATTCGTCTGCAAGCGTTGGCGCTCCCCAGTGACGGGAGGAGTTACTAAAGCAACACATTCCGACTGGCAATCGCGCCGGCGTTCGGCGGCGGCCTTGCCGCAACCAATTGGAATCCATTGCCGACTCGGCTAGTAGGAGGCGACCCTTCGTGTACCGGCGGGGACGGTCGCAGCCGTGGATGGATGCGGCCGCACTGCCAAGGACAGATAACTGTATGACGGCAGAGTTCGCGAAGATTGTAGCAGCCGCATTGCAACGCGAACAGTTCACCTTGCTCGATCTCGGCTGTTCCGGTGGCATCGATCCCGCCTGGCGCGTCTTCGGTGACCGATTGCGGGCGCTGGGCATAGATGCCAGCGCCTCGGAGTGCCGCCGCCTGGTCGGCCTGGAACAGCATCCCGATGTACACTATCGCGCGGCCTTCGTTCGCATGCTGCCCCACCATCCGGCCTACCCCGAATTCGTCGGGAAGCCATTCAGCACTCGTCATCCTTTCGCGCGGACCAGCGCTCACCGCACCGTTCGCTTGCTCGACGAAACGATCGATAAGGGATCCTCGGAAGACAAACTCCTGTTCAACGAATGGGCACGAACCGAACTTGCAAACGAAGCTCAGCCGATCAGCGTGGAGATGGCGCTCGCTGAGCTGAAATGGGACGATGTCGACTTCATCAAAATCGACATCGACAACGCCGACTTCGAGGTTCTGACGGCCATTGCGAACAAACTGGCAGAGTGGAAAGTTCTCGGCACGAAGCTCGAGGTCAACCTCTTCGGCGGCACAGCCCCGACAGAAGCGACATTCCACAACACCGATCGCCTCATGCGCAGCAAAGGCTTTACCCTCGTCGGCCTGGAGCCGCGGAGCTATTCGATGAGCCCGCTGCCGGCGCCATATGTCAACACAGTAGCTGCTCAAACACATACAGGACGCGTGTTTCAGGCCGACGCGTACTACGTCCTGGATCTGGCTTCGGAGGACGACCAGGCTGCCGCCCTTTCAATGTCGGATGAGAAGTTGGCCAAGCTCGCCGTGATATTCTCGATTTGCGATCAGCCGGACTCCGCCGCCGAATTGATGATTTTGTTCCGAGACCGCTTCCGCACGCTGGTCGACGTGGACCTGGCACTCGATCTGCTGGCCTTCCAGACACAGGGCGACCGCTCCGAGAAGCTGACCTACAAAGACTACATGAAGGAATTCGAGTCTGATTCGCCCTACTTCTACCCTCGGCGTGGCCAGAACTCGCCGGCGGAGCCCCTCCGCGCGTTTACGCTGATTGAGCGGTTAAGGGCCGGGTGGCGAGCATTTGGCCAAAAGTACAGCCGTTCCTAGAGCGAACGTATCAATCAGCGTCCCACGCTGCCCGAGACACCACACGCTCTGGCAACAAGACGTCTCCCAGGCCCCAGTTTGCATCGTTCATCGGCCTTGATACGTCGTTCCGTGCAAAGCGTGTCGCCCTAGCGACGAAGTTGCGCTCAATCGACGGCGCGAGAACACTCTCGATTCCCAGCACACGCCTTTTCGGATAGTCGAGCAACATTCGGATCCTGTGTCCCAGATCCCTTTGATTCAGTTCAAGGAGCCATCTGTCGAGCCCCTGCTGCCACGTCTTCCAGACCGGGAAGACACGCTGATTGTGGGTCATTGCCTGAACGATCTTGTAGACGGCGCAGTCGTCCGGCCAGCACACTTCCCGTGCGCCGTAGCCCGCCGCGGCGTGGAGGGCGATGGAATCGGCATCCAGTCCCAATACTGTCGTGTCCTCTGGGTATCCTCGCATCTGGTGCCATCGGTCAGTCGACAACAGAGTGAAGTCGCCACAGCCATTCGTATGGAGGTCGCGAATCTTCCATTGCGGGCTCTGTTGCTGGCGCACATGGCGCTGCATCGGTGAACCCGCCAGGAGTCCGAACAATGCGTCGTCGGATGCGCCCAACCATCCTTGGCCATCGATCTGAACGTCGCACCGGTCCACGCGGTAGACGCAGCCTTCGTCGAGGTCACGCATCGAGATACGAGCAATGAGTTCGTCCGAGTAAAACGTATCGAGCGCCTTGGGCGTGAGGAATTGTCCCCGGGCTCTTCGTATGCCGACGCTTAGTGCCGCGACAGTCGGCAGCCCCCGCTCTTTCCAGCCCTTCAGACGCCTGTGATACTCTTCACCGACCTCGACGAAGCGGACTGTTGTATGCGGGGCGTTCAACCGACCGACGAGGTCGGACATGCGCGGACGATCGATAGGCGGATTCCATTCGACGACGATCAGTTCGGACGGTATCCGGTGCGCCTCAAGTTGCCGCATGAGCAGACCGATCGCGTGCGTAATTCTTTCCGCGTAGTTCGCGGTGTAGCCATCGTTGCGCGTCCAGCCAACAATCGTCAGGTATGGCCGCCTCGTCTCGCCCTTGCGCGACTCCGACATCGGCGTGTGCCTAGACAGGCTTCCAGAAGAACTGCGAATATCCCTCGACCACGAGACTGCCGAAGTTGATGCGCTTGGTCTTGAGAATGCGGGCACGACCTTGCTTCTCGAGCTCGATGATCTTGCCCGGAAAGCCACGCCAGAAATTACGGATCTCGTGCGCCTTCCATGCCGTATAGTCGACGAGGTTGTTCTCGTGATCGTACCACTCGTAGATCGGTTCGATGTGAAAGCAGCACTCCGGCTTCTTCTTCAGAATGAAATCGAGGAAACTCTCCCACTGAGTGCCGGTCTGCTCTAGCGCCCCGACGGTGAAGACCGCGCTGCTCGCCGGCATGTCGAGCGTCTCGTCTGGGTGAAAAAAGTCGAACTGCCGCCCAGCGACATTCAATCCGTGCTCCTTCCGCAGCGCCTCGACTATTTCCACGGACGGCTGTGCCCAGTCCAATCCCATCACCCGCGTCCCGGGAAACTGCTGAGCCAAATAGGCAACGTTGAAACCGGATCCAGAACCGAACTCGAAGATGTTCTTGAAACCAGAGAGATGGCGCTGAACAAACCAGCCGCGATAGATCGAATACCAATTACTCTCGAAGTTCGGATCCTCTGGCTGCACGAATTCGCGGTAGAGCCGCACCGGCAGGCCGGGCCGGATGTATTTGGGCAGCAAGGCTTCCAGTTTGCCGCCGCTCTTCTTGAAATCGTCGAGGTTCTCGCCCCAACCCCGCTCCCAGCGCGACTTGTCCTCGTTCTGCACCAGCGTCAGTCTACGACTCTCGATACGCTGGAGGAGATCGATCGTGACAGCGTCTCGTTCGGCACCTTCGAGAACCCTGTAATTCCAGTTGTGGGCGCTGATCGCTGTGTGCGTGGCTTCCGACAAGAGGTCGAGCGTGGTGCCGAAAATGTCGGCGAAGTCGATCGGTTTCAACGAAGGCATAAAGGCTCCCCAAAAAACCGGCGCCCGGGCGCCGCACTCATAGTCCCCTGCTCTGCCCGCCATCAACCGTGATGTTGGCGCCATTGACGAGACCGGCCTGTGCCGAACAGAGGAATGCGACCACTGCGGCCACCTCCTCCGGCGTTCCCAGGCGACCGAGCGGATACTCCAAGTCTATCATCCGGGCAAAACCCTGGGGATCACGATCACGCTCATCCTCGAAGCCCGTGCCCGGGATGTAGATGCCTCCCGGCGCCACACAGTTGAAGGTGATGCCGTCTCGGACCAGGTAGGACATCCGGGACAGGGATTTCATGAGCGCCGTTTCCGCCGCCTTCGCCATCGTGAACCACGGCCGCCCACCGCCTTCGTTTCCCCCGAAAATCGAGGTGATCGTGACGATTCTTCCCCACTTCGCGCGTCTCATCAGCCGCAAGGCGCGATGCGTAAAGCGAACCGCCGCCATCGCGTTTTTCTCGTAGACCTCGGACCAGACGCGGACCTCAGTTTCCTCGACGATCTCCTTTCCCCAACGCCCACCACCGCCGACATTATTGACGAGGATCTGGATTTCGCCCCACTCCCGCTCCACGGTATCCATAACTCGATCAGCGGCATTGCCCTCGAGGAGATCTGCAGCCACGGCCAACGTCCGCACGCCGTAGGCCTCGAGTTCGGCGGTGGCACTTTTCAGGCGGGCCGCGGAACGCGAGCAGATGGCGACGTTACAGCCCTCCGCCGCGAGTTGTCGCGCCGTCGCCAGCCCGATGCCGTGACTGCCGCCCGTCACCAGAGCCGAACGTCCCTTCAGTCCATAATCCATGCATCTCTCCGATGCGGGCAGCAGCGAAGCAGCCGCGCCTAGAAGGGGCCCCTGAAGCGGCGTTCGTGGCTGAAGAAGTCCTCGCTATCGAGATTCGCGGGTTCGAGGCCGAGCATCTCTTCCACGTTACGCACGATGGTCTTGGCGTTGGGGTAAAATTCGTTCTCCAGCTCCCGCACCGTCGGACATGGCGTGTGGGCGAAGCCGATGCGCCGAACGGGTGTCTTCAGCCTTCCAAAGCACTTCTCGTTCACCAACGCAGAAAGCTCGGCGCTGAAGCCGCTGTTAACCCAGTCGCAGTCGGCAATGACGCATCGCCCGGTCCGTGCGACCGATTCGACGATCAGCTTCTCATCGAGCGGCACCAGGGTGCGGGGGTCGACTATTTCCACAGAAACGCCACGGCGGGCCAGGATGTCGGCAGCCAGGCGCGCCTCCACGTTCATCCAGGAGAGGCCGACGATCGTCACGTCCTTGCCTGGCCGCAAGATGCGCCCCACCCCGAGCGGCGTCTCGTATGGTTCCTCCGGTACATCCTCTTCGGCCCAGTAGAGCCAGCGGTGCTCGAAGCAGATGACGGGATTGTCGTCCCGGATCGCCGCCGTGAGCATTCCCTTCGCATCGGCAGGAGTCGTCGGCGCGATGACCTTGAGCCCGGGAATATGGGTGAAATTCGAGAACAGACTCTTGCTGTGCTGGGCACCCTGTCCCCAGCCGCGCCCGATGACGGCACGCACGACGAGGGGAACGGAAAGCTTGCCGCCTGTCGAATAGATGTAGTTCGAGACCATGTTCACGAGCTGGTTGGTCGCGAGAAGCATGAAATCGACGCGAATGTGGACGTGAATGGGCCTCAACCCGCGAATCGCCGCTCCCAGGCCGAAACCCGTCATGGCGTCCTCGGAAATGGGCGTATCGAAGCAGCGTTCCGGGCCGAATTTCTCCTGCAGACCATTGGTCGTGCCGAAGATCTTGGAAAAGGTCGGAACGCCGATGCCGTAGACGAAAACCCGCTCGTCGCGTTCCATCTCCTGAGACATCGCCTCACGGATGGCACCGCTATAGTCAAGCTTTCGCATGGAACACACCGGCGTAGAGACGTTCCGGACCTGGTATCGCAGCAGCAACGGCCCGCTCGACGCTTCTTCGAACAATACTTTCGACCTCACCTTCCAAGGCCACGATCTCCTGTTCAGCAACGCCGAGAGCGAGCAGTCGCCTGCGCTGTGTAATCACGGCATCGCGCGCAATCCAGTCACGCACTGTTGCTTCCTTGTCGCGATAGCCCCAATGCCAATCCTCACCGGTACCGACATGCTCGAGAAAGCGACAGCACTTGATGTTGAGGAACGCCGGCCGCCGTTTGCTTCGAGCCGTTTCAGCGGCGCGACGCGCAAGGAGATAGACGCTTTCAACGTCTCCGCTGTCATCTTCATAGACATCGCAACCGAACGGTCGAACCGCTTCCGTCAGGCTCTCAAATGTTTGCCGAGCGGCGCGCGGAGTATCGACCGCGTAGCCGTTGTCCTCACAGACGAACATGACGGGCAAACGAAATAGTGAAGCCGCGTTCACGCTCTCCCAGAAAACGCCAGCGTCCGTCGCACCGTCGCCGAAGAACGCCACAGCCGTACGTCCGGTCCTCAGACGAGCATTGGCGAAAGCAGCGCCGATTGCGACCGGTATTTGGGTCGCCACGACCCCGCTCGACAGCAGATGTCCACTGTCCGGCGCCGCGAGATGCATCGAGCCCCCTTTGCCCTCGCCTGTCCCGGACATTCGACCGTAGAGCTCGGCAAAGAATCGGTCGGTGTCGTGAGTCTGGGCCAGAAATGCCGCGTGACTGCGATACGATGCAAATATGTCGCCCTTGCCTTCCAGCGCACTGCATACTCCGACCGACACGAACTCCTGCCCCATCGACATGTGCATCGGGCTACGCATCTGGTTTTCGGGGTAGTGCTTGACGATGTATTCTTCCGACCGCCGGGCGAGAAAGAGGCTCTTGTACAGACCTGTCGATACGGCTTGGGAGACGCCTTCCGAAACGAGACTCATCAGGTATTTCTTTGCTTTTTGCGTTTCGTCGAGAAAAAGACTAGAGCCGACCGTCGTCAATGGCAACGACATGGTCCCGCCCATCCTGGGCCCATCTTGCGCAATCGCGATCCAGATCCGCTCTCATGGGAAAGTGGTAGAGGTATCCAGCGTTTGAGGCGAGGCAAAAATTGAGGATGCTACGGGACAAGCGGGCGATGGCTGCGAAAAGGGCTTTCATTACGGGCATTACGGGAATGGTCGGCTCTCATTTGGCCGAATTTCTCCTCGACAAGACGGACTGGGACATAGTTGGCCTTTGCCGCTGGCGCAGCCCGCTCGACAACCTTTCGCCTGTCGTGAGCCGGATCAATGCCGGAGACAGGATATCGCTCGTCTATGGAGACATACGCGATACGCTCTCGGTCAAGAATGCCGTCGCCAAGGCGCTTCCCGACTATGTTTTCCATCTGGCAGCGCAGAGCTTCCCCCGCACCAGCTTCGACTCCCCCCTCGACACGATGGATACCAATGTCCAGGGGACGCTAAGGGTTCTCGAAGCGCTGAAGGAACATTCCCCGAAGGCAGTCGTCCACGTCTGCGCTTCATCGGAAGTATTCGGCCGGGTTCCCAAGGAGAAGCTGCCGATCGACGAGGAATGCAGCTTCCATCCTGCCTCGCCCTATGCGATTTCCAAGGTCGGCACCGACCTGATCGGACGCTTCTATGCCGAAGCCTATGGCATGACCGTGATGACGACACGCATGTTCACCCATACCGGCCCACGGCGGGGCGACGTGTTCGCCGAATCCACCTTTGCCAAGCAGATCGCCATGATCGAACATGGCTTGCTGCCGCCGGTCGTCAAGGTCGGCAACCTGCAGTCGTTGCGCACGATCGCAGACGTCCGGGATGCCGTCCGTGCCTACTACATGCTCGTGACCGTCAATCCCGTCGCCGGCGCCTACTACAACATCGGCGGCAACCATTCCTGCACGATCAAGGATGTGCTCGACAAGCTGCTGTCATTCTCGCCTCTCAAGTCGAAGATCAAGATCGAGGTCGATCCGGACCGGCTGCGCCCCATCGACGCCGACCTTCAAGTGCCAAATACCGCGAAGTTCCATAAGCACACCGGATGGAAGCCTGAAATTCCCTATGAGACCACATTGCGCGATCTGCTCGACTATTGGCGCAGTCGAGTGGCCACCGAGGGCAACCGTTTCCTGGCCCGTTGATCGAAATGTCAGAGACCGTCCCCATGCGCATGGCGATTTCCCGTACGCCCTACCGCGTATCCTTTTTCGGCGGGGGTACTGACTACCCCGCCTGGTATCGCGAGCATGGTGGCGCAGTGCTCTCCATGGCGATCAACCACTATTGCTACGTCAGTGGCCGGCATCTGCCGCCCTTCTTCGGCATCCGCCACCGTATCGTCTGGTCGCACATTGAAACTGTGGGATCGATATCCGAAATCCTGCATCCGGCCGTTCGCACGGGCCTTCGGACGCTGGGTTTCAACGACGACGATGGCGTGGAATTGCATCACCAGGGCGATCTACCTGCGCGTTCGGGGATTGGATCGAGTTCGGCTTTTGCCGTCGGCCTGATCAACGTGCTTCACGCCATGCGCGGCAACCGACTCGGGTCTCTGGAATTGGCTCGTGACGCAATCGACCTGGAGCAGAATCAGCTGAAGGAAAATGTCGGTTGCCAGGACCAGGTCGCAAGCGCCTACGGGGGCCTCAACGTCATCCGATTCGGACGTGACGAAAATTTCAAGGTTGAGCCTCTGGAACTTGCCGACGCCTCGCGTGCCGGCTTCGAGAGCTGGCTGATGCTGTTCTATGCCGGCAGCAGTCGTATTTCGTCCGACTTCGCAAAAAAGCTGATCGACAATCTGGGGCGCAACGCCGAGCGGCTCTTCCGCATGCACGGCATGGTCGACGAGGCGGTGAAGCTTTTGCGGGCGGAAAAATTCGAGGACTTCGGCAAGCTCCTGCACGAGAGCTGGCTGCTGAAGCGCACGCTTTCGGAAGGAACCAGCAACAACATAATAGATCGTGTCTACGACGATGCCATGCGCGCCGGAGCCGTTGGAGGCAAATTGCTTGGCGCTGGTGGAACCGGGTTTCTGGTGTTCGTCGTGCCACCCGAGCAGCAGAGCGCGGTCCGTAGAGCCCTGTCCAGTCTCGTTGCAGTGCCCATTGCCGTCGACTTTACCGGATCCACCATCATCTATGACAAAGGTGACGAATGGCGGATCGCTCCCCTCTGAACTATCGCACCGTCTTCTCGACGCCCTGGTTTGCGATCGAGGAAAGCGCGGTGCCTGCCAACGCGACCGGTGCGTACTACCGCATGACCGGCCCGGATGGTGTGATATGCCTGCCGCTGACCATCGAAGGCGACATCGTCATGGTTCGCCAGTATCGCCCGAGCCTCAACATGGAGACGCTGGAAATTCCAGCCGGTGCCATCGATGGCGGCGAACCCCCGCTCGAAGCGTCGCAGCGCGAAGTACTCGAAGAGACCGGCTACCAATGCCGCGAGGTGCACTCCCTGGGCACCGGCCGATTCTATCCAAACCGGCTCATCCAGCGCGAATTCATGTACCTCGGCCTCGATGCCGAGCCACGTAGCCGCGCCGACATCGAACCAGGCCTCACTACGGTGCTGATGCCCAGGAAGCAGTTCCTTGCGATGGCTCATGATATCGAGATAGACCAAACGGCGATCTATTTCCTGCTCGGCATGGCGACCGCGCGATTCGGCGTGGACCTGCTGCGGGCGCCTATCGAAGAAATCCGCGAACGCGTCCGGCTCGACGCGACAACAGGGTGACTATCCATGGAAGTGTTCACGACGAAGCTCAATTCTGTCCTGATGCTGAAGCCGCCAACGGTGTTCGAGGACTTTCGCGGCCACTACATCGAAACCTACAACCGCAGCATCTATTTCAACGCTGGCATCCCGATCGAATTCATCCAGGACGACATCTCCGTCTCGCATCGGCATGTGCTGCGTGGCATCCATGGCGACACTAGGACCTGGAAACTGATCTCCTGCCTGCGCGGTAGTTTCTATTTCGTCGTCGTCAATAACGACCCGAACTCTTCACAGTATCGGCAATGGGCATCTTTCACACTGTCTGACGTCAATCGTCTCCAGATACTGGTGCCTCCGAATTTCGGAAATGGTCATGTCGTCATGAGTGAAGAGGCGATCTTCCACTACAAGCAAAGCACGGAATACGATCGCGCCTCGCAGTTCACCCTCCGCTGGGACGACCCGGAACTGAACATCTGGTGGCCTGTGAAGAACCCGATCCTGTCGCAGCGGGACCAAGGGTAAGCTCAGGCGCTCACGTGATCGGACGCGATTTGGCGCAACTCGTCGATGGCGCCTATCACATGATACAGCGAACTCGCGGGAACGAAATCGACGATCGGCCGGCCAGCAGCGTCCAAACGATCAATCCAAGTTCCCTGTAATGTGGGCTCGAGAAACCGTCTAGCGAGCAATCCGGTCAGAACGGCCGCCTTGTCCAGGCATCCGGCTCTTCCGCGCACGCCTTCGAGCAAATTGCACTTTATAGCTTCGGCCATCGGCCAGAGCCGGCGCGACTGCGTCTTGGGCGTTCCATCGGCAAAGATTTCATCGATGACCAACCCTTCTGAATCGAAGCCGTTTCGGTCCGCGTGTGTATAGAGCGCGTCGACCAGAGAACCCGGTTCCTGGCGACCTGTCGCCTTCTCAAATCTTCGCAATAACCAGCACCATTCGTAATGGTGGCCAGGCTCGACGATGGCGCCAGCCAGCCCTGCCGCCGGTCTCAACCCATCGTCAAAATATTCAACGAGCACCCCGCTTCCACGCTGAAAGAAGCGGGACTTCAACAGGACAAACAACTCCTCCGCCCGTTCCAGATACTGGCGCTGCTGCGAACATTCCCACAAGGCCAACAACGCCTCGAAGAGGTGCATGTGAGGGTTCTGCCGACGATGCCCGACGCGACGGGGAACAGCCTCCACATATCCCCCGCCCTGCGGTGCCAAAAGGTTGGCGTCAAGAAAGTCCAGCGTTTCGTCCGCAATCGTCAGGGCCGCCGATTTGCCCGTCGCGTCCACGTAAGAGGCGACTGCCAGCAACACGAAGGCGTGCGCGTAGAGGTCACGGATGGGATCAACGACCTTGCCGTCTCGCATTATCGAGAAGGCCCATCCGTCGCGACCATCGCGCCTATGATAGTCCCGCTGCATCGAATGGAAGGCACGCTCAACCAGAGGAAGCGCCGGCTCATACCAGCCCCTTCGTACAGCAAGAGCGTAGACATAAATTTGGCGCGCCTGGACCATCAAACGAATGGGACCGTCGTGCATTCGCTCACCGGCAATTGCCAGCTGCTCTTCGAAGCGATCCTTCTGCGCGTCATAGCCAACGGTGGCCCAGAAGGGCAAGGCGTGCCTCTTGGCCCATTCCGTCAAATGCCCCGCCGACACGGCGATAGCTCGCTGCGTCAACGCCAGATCCTGTCCTGTATCGCCGACTGAGCTACGATTCATTCAGCGCCTCAATTGAGCGCTCCCCCGGCACCGCAATGATATTCGACGAAAGCGGCGCACCGGCCACTTGCCGCTCAACCAATCCCGACTTCTCCGAAAACACCAAAATCTCATACCCCAACTCACCCCGCAGCATCTCCAGCAACGCCTTCTGGCTGCTGCCCTGAGCCCGCAACGCTCCGTCGCTCACCTCCATCATCAACACCGGCCGCATCGCCGCCAGCATCGCCCGCGCGCCGGCGATCACGTTCGCCTCCCCGCCCTCGACGTCGATCTTGACCACGTCGACTCGCGGCAGGCCGAGTCGAGTCACCACCGCGTCGAGCGTTTCGAGCGGCACGCGTTCGACTCGCGCGGGCACGACATCGTCGTGCGCGAACTGGCCCAGCGTGTTGTGCCCGGTGTGAACGCCGTGGGCGAGATGGAGATCGGCATGGCCGGCTGCCGCACCGAGTGCCGCCGGCACGATCGTCACGTTGCCGATGCCGTTGCGCGCGATGTTGCGTTCGAGATGCCCGCGCTCGCGCGAGCTCGGCTCGACCGAGACGACACGCCCCTCAGGACCAACCCGACGCGCCGCGAACAGCGTGTAGTAGCCGTCGTTGGCGCCGACATCGACGAACACCATGCCGGGCTTCAGCAGGCGGTCGAGGAAGTTGAACTCGTTGGGCTCGAACGAGCCGCAGACATAGAGGCAGAGGCTGTTGTCGTTTCCCAGGGTCACGTCGACCGTCGTGCCGGCCAGCCACCGCACGCTGAGCGGCACCACGAGGTTGTTGTCGCGGGCTGCCTCCCACAGGGCGCCGCGCCGGCACGCCAGCCACTGGCGTTGCTCGTAATATTCCTCGGCGAAGCCCCAGCCCGGCCGAGGACCGAGCTTGGGAGCCCCCGGCGTCCACCAGGCGGCATAGGCCGCGCCGAGCCGGGGCGCGCGCACGATCAACCAGCGACCGAAGTTGTCGAGGTGGTAGCCCGCGCCGGAGGATATCCACGCCCATGCGCGGGCGACGCTGATCGAACGGCGAGCGACGGTCATGCGGAAGTTCAAGGCCCTCGAAATGCGGTGTCCGGCTAACGCACCCACCGCCGAGCGTCAAGCATGCCCGCAACAGGCATGCCCGCAAGTTGCCACAGTCGGACGATATGCCCCGCGCGCTCCGTTGCGGCATTGTTGCAACGGAATATCGGAATATAATACGCATCCCTTCTTTCAAATCATCGGTCAAATGTCCGCGTTGTTCCTCCGCGCCATCGTCGCGATCCTCCTGGTCCTTTCTCCTGTCCTCGCATCGGCCCAGGTGCGCGTCGTGGCGCGCGTGAACGACGACGCGATCACCGACTTCGATCTCAGCCAACGCATCCAGTTCGCGATCAAGACCTCCGGCCTGCAGGATAGCGCCGACCTGCGCCAACGCATGGCTTCCCAGGTCCTGCGCCAGATGATCGACGAGCGGCTGCAGATCCAGAATGCCAAGCGGCTCGGCCTCCCCACCTCCGACGCCGAGGTCCAGCAACGCCTGAGCGAGATCGAGCGCGGCGCCGGCATGAGCCCCGGCCAGTTCAAGCTCTTCCTGCAGAGCATCGGCGTCCCCTACGACATCGCCGCCCAGCAGTTCGAAGC
The DNA here is from genome assembly GCA_030681635.1 of Reyranella sp. GTDB lineage: Bacteria > Pseudomonadota > Alphaproteobacteria > Reyranellales > Reyranellaceae > Reyranella. The sequence goes on along the minus strand of JAUXRT010000178.1, from coordinate 11,521 downwards.
CCAGCTCGCCTGGGGAAAAGTCGTGCGCCGCAAGGTCCGGCCCCAGGTCGAGGTTTCCGAAGCCGAGATCGACGATGCCTTGACGCGGCTCAGGGCCAACATCGGCAAGACCGAATCGCGGGTGGCCGAGATCTTCGTCCCGGTCGACCGTACGGACAGCGTGGACGAGGCCAAGCGCAGCGCCGACCGCATCCTCGATCAGCTGAAGCGCGGCGCGCCATTCGCCGCGGTCGCCCAGCAATTCTCCCAGGGCGCCTCGGCGCAGACCGGCGGCGATCTCGGCTGGGTCCTGCCGGGGTCGCTCGATCCGGCCCTCGATACCGCCATCGAGAAGCTGCAGCCCCGTCAGTTTTCCGAGCCCGTCCGCAGCCCCGGCGGCTGGCATATCCTGTACGTCGTCGACCGCCGCCAATTCGCCGCCACCCGCCCCGACGACGTCCGGCTGAACCTGGTCCAGCTGACCTTGTCGTTGCCCGTCAACGCCTCGGCCGAGGAAACAAGCCGCGCTTCCGCCGACGCGCAAAAGGCGATGGCGTCCGTGCGCCAATGCACCGACCTCCATGCCCAGGCCCGGCAGCTCAAGGGGGCCACATCGGGCGATCTGAAGGGCGTGCGCGTCGGTGACCTGTCCGGCAATCGCCAGATGTACGAGGACATCCCCCGCCTGCAGGCGGGGGGAACCGCAGGGCCGTTCCGGGTCGCCGAAGGCCTCCAGATCGTCGCCCTGTGCAGCCGCGCCGGCGGCGACGGATTGCCCACCCGCGACGCCATCTCACAGCAGATCCTCCTGCAGAAGCTCGAGGCCGCCAGCCGTCGCTACATGCGCGACCTCAAGCGCACGTCGACCATCGACGTCAAGCCGTGACAGCCGCTCTGCCGCTCGCCGTTACCATGGGCGAGCCGGCCGGGATCGGCGGCGAACTCAGTCTCAAGGCGTGGCTGGCGCGCAAGCCGGCGGATCGGCCGTTCTTTGTCCTCGACGACGCAAGCCGACTGACGGCCTTGGCCCGCGACCTTGGCCTCGACGTGCGCGTCCAGGAAATCGCACGGCCGGCCGATGCTGTCGCGGTCTTCGCGACGGCACTGCCGGTGCTGGCCGTGAAGCTGCGCGCCCCGGCAACGCCGGGCCGGCCCGATCCCGTCAATGCGCCGGCCACGCTGGAGGCCATCGAACGGGGCGTGGCCCTTGCGCTCGCGGCCGAGATCGCCGGTGTGGTGACCAACCCCATCCAGAAGAAGACCCTGCAAGACGTAGGCTTCCGCCATCCCGGCCATACGGAATTCCTGGCCGAGCTGGCCGGCGGTGCCGCGGGCAAGCCGGCCGACGTCGCGATGATGCTGGCCTGTCCCGGCCTCCGCGTGGTCCCGGTCACGATCCATCTCTCTCTGGCCGAGGCCGTGCATGCGCTGGATGCCAAGGGCATCGTGCGGGTCGGCCGTATCACGGCGGCGGCACTCACCGCGCTGTTCGGCATCGCCCGGCCGCGGCTGGTCGTGGCGGCGCTCAATCCCCATGCCGGCGAGCAGGGCACCATGGGCAGCGAGGAAGCCCGGCTGATCGTGCCGGCAATCGAGACCCTCCGTCGCGACGGCATCGATGTGCGCGGGCCGGCACCGGCCGACACACTGTTCCATCCCGCCGCGCGCGCCACCTACGACGCCGCGCTCTGCATGTATCACGACCAGGCGCTGATCCCGATCAAGACCATCGACTTCTCGGGCGGCGTCAACGTGACCCTGGGGCTTCCTTTCGTACGGACGTCGCCCGACCACGGCACCGCGCTCGACATCGCCGGCGCCGGCCGCGCCGATCCGGCCAGCCTGATCGCCGCCCTCGCCATGGCCGACGACATGGCCCGCCGGCGCCATACCTGAGACGATGAGGCCCTGAGCGATGAGCGACGACATCGCGGCGGCCATCGCAGCTGGATTGGCCGGCCTGCCGCCGCTGCGTGAGACCATCGCCGCCCACGGTCTCGACGCCCGCAAGCGCCTGGGCCAGCATTTCCTGCTCGACCTCAACCTGACACGACGCATCGCCCGCGCCGCCGCGCCCCTGTCTCCCGGCACCGTGGTCGAGGTCGGCCCTGGCCCCGGCGGCCTGACGCGCGCGCTGCTGCTCGAAGGCGCGACCAGCGTCGTCGCCATCGAAGTGGACACGCGCGCCATCACCGCCCTGCAGCAGCTCCAGGAGGCCGCCCGTGGCCGCCTGCAAGTCATCGAGGGCGATGCTCTGGGTATGGCGCTCGCGACCCTGGGTCCGCCGCCGCGGCGGATCGTGGCCAACCTGCCCTACAACGTCTCGACGGCCTTGCTGGTGCGCTGGCTGCACGCCGCCGACGACGTGGCCGACATGGTCCTGATGTTCCAGAAGGAGGTCGTCGACCGGCTGGTCGCCTCGCCCCGGACCAAGGATTACGGCCGGCTCTCGGTGCTGGCCCAGCATGTCTGCACCGTGCAGCGCCTGTTCGACGTCGCCCCCTCGGCTTTCGTGCCGCCGCCCAAGGTCACCTCCTCGGTGGCCTGCCTGAGGCCCCGCCCCCCAGGCGATCGCCTTGCCGATCTCAGGCCCCTGGAGCGCGTTACGGCTGCCGCCTTCGGCCAGCGCCGCAAAATGCTCCGCGGGGCCCTGGCGGGGCTGTTTTCCGACCCTACGGCCGTCCTGACCGGGCTCGGCCTCTCGCCCACCGCCCGAGCCGAGGAACTGACCGTGGCTGAGTTCGTGCGGCTGGCCGGCGTTCTTGACAAATGAGTGAACACTCACTATTGTCATGGGCATGACCCGGTCCCTTGTCTTCAATGCCTATTTCTACCTCGGGACGCTCGTTGCGGCCGTGATCGGCATCGTGCTGGTGCCGATCCCGACGCCGGTGCTGCTGCGCGGGCTGCTTCACCATTGGGCCCGCGCCATGGTCTGGGGCATGCACTGGATCGGAGGCATGAAGGTCGAAGTCCGCGGCCTGGAGCAACTGCCCGTCACTGGCCCAGTGGTGCTGGCCGGCAAGCACCACAGCGAATGCGACGGCATCCTGCTCGCGGCCCGCATCCCGGGCATCGCCTTCGTCGCCATGCAGGAGCTGTTCCGCTACCCGCTGATCGGCGCCATCCTCTATCGCCTGCAGATGATCCGCGTCGACACCTGCGGCGGCGGCCGCGAGCGCGAGAACCTCGCCCAGTTCGCCAAGCGCGCCTACGACAGTGGCCGCCATATCGCCATCTATCCCGAGGGCAACCTGATGGCGCCGGGCGAGCGCGAGCGCTATCGCTCTGGCATCTACTACCTGTCGCGCGACCTCGGCCTGCCGGTGACGCCGGTCGCCACCAGCGTCGGCCTTCTGTGGAACCGCCGCGACTGGTGGAAGAAGCCCGGCCGTGCCGCCATCGAATTCCTGCCGGCCATCGAGACCGGGCTCGACAAACAGACCTTCATGCGGCGCCTGGAAGAGGCGACCGAAGGCGCCAGCGACCGGCTGATCGCCGAATTCTCCGGCCGTCCCCATACACCGTCGCAGCTCGTGCTGCGCTCGCAGGGCCAGGCCGGCATCGGCACGCCGATCACCGCCCCTCGCGCAGCGCCTTGACGAAGCCCGACAGCCCGACCTGACGCTCGAGCTTCAGCCGCTCGGAGGTGAGGATGGCCTTGAGGTTGCTCAAGCTGGTGCCGATGTCGCGATTGACGATGACGTAGTCGTACTCGGCATAGTGGCTCATCTCGTCGGCCGCCTTGGCCATGCGCTGGGCCACGACCTCCCTCGAATCCTGCGCCCGCGTCAGCAGGCGTTTCTCGAGATCGCGCGTCGACGGCGGCAGGATGAACACCGTCACCAGGTCGCCCTTGACCTTCTTGGCGGGATCCTTGAGCTGCTGCGTGCCCTGCCAGTCGATATCGAACAGCACATCCTTGCCGGCGCTCAGCGCCGCCTCGACCGGGGCCTTGGGCGTGCCGTAGTAGTGGCTGAAGACGCTGGCATGCTCGAGGAACTCGCCGCGCTGGCTCATGCCGCTGAAGGTCGCCGTATCGACGAAGTGATAGTCGACGCCATCCTTCTCGCCCGGCCGCTTGGCGCGGGTCGTGCACGAGACGCTGAGCTGGATCTGCGAATCGTTGTCGAGCAGCTGGCGCGACAAGGTCGTCTTGCCGGCGCCCGAGGGCGACGACAGCACCAGCATCAGTCCCCGGCGCTGGATCGCGTCATTCGACATTCTGGACCTGCTCCCGCATGCGCTCGACGGCGCCCTTGAGGTCGATGCCGATGCGCGTGAGCTCGATGTCGGCCGACTTCGAGCACAGCGTATTGGCCTCGCGATTGAACTCCTGGCAGAGGAAATCGAATTTGCGGCCCACCGGATTGTCCACCCGCGCCTCGGCCAGCAGGGTCCGCGCCTGGGCGATATGGGCGGCCAGCCGGTCGAGTTCCTCGCGCACGTCGGCCTTGCCGACCAGCAGCGCCACTTCCTGCGCGAAGCGCTCCTCGGAAAGCTGCGGCACCCGCCCCATGATGTCGGCGAGCTGGCTTTCGAAGCGGCCGCGTACGGTGCCGATCTGCGACAGCGCCCGCTCGGCCGCGCGCTTGCACAGGTCCTCGATCTCGCCGATATGGCCGTCGATCACCTTGGCCAGCGCCTTGCCCTCGGCAGCCCGGGCGGCGACCAGCGCCTTCAGCACCTCGTCGAGCGTGGCCGCGAGCGCCTTGTCGAGGATGGCGAGCGACTCCTCGGTCTGCCCCTCCTCTTCCTCCTCCTCGATGACACCGCGCACACGCAGCAGGCCGTCGGCCGAAGGTGCAGCAGCACCGGTGCTCTTGCGCACCTCCTCGACCAGGGACGCCAGCTCGGCCAGCAAGGGGCGGTTGATGCGGAGCGGGCTGCTCTGGCGCTCGCTCGTGAGGGTGAGGGTCAGCGAGACATTGCCGCGCTTCAGCCGGCCACCGACGGCCGTACGGGCGGGATTTTCAAGACGATCGAAGCCCTGCGGCACCCGGCAGCGGATCTCGAGATTGCGCCCATTGACGCTACGCGCCTCCCAAACCCAGCGCCGCCGGTCATCCGCACCCTGCGCCCGGGCGTATCCTGTCATGCTTGCGATCAAACCCTGGCTCCTGCCGCTTCGCTCGTCACTCCACTGGCCGCACCGCGGCGCGGCACTCTAGTATCGGCCCCCAGCACAGACAACGCGCGACGCCGGAAGGTTATCCCATGAAACGGTTCTCAAGCATCGTCGTCACCGGCGCTTCCAGCGGCATCGGCGAGGCCCTGGCGCTCGACTATGCAGCCCCCGGCGTGGCGCTCGCCCTCACCGGCCGCGATGCCGGGCGCCTGGAGGTGGTGGCCGAGGCCTGCCGGTCGAAAGGCGCCACGGTGGTCGCCGCACCGATCGACGTCGTCGACCGCGACGCCTTCGCCGCCTGGCTCACCGCCTTCGACGACGCCCATCCCGTCGACCTCATCCTGGCCAATGCCGGCATTTCGATCGACAAGGACAATTCCTCGCTCGACGACTTCGCCGTCATCCGCAAGACACTCGATGTCAACGTGGGCGGCGTGCTCAACACCGTCGAGCCGTTGCTCGCCCGCCTGATCTCCCGCAGGAGCGGCCAGATCGCCATCGTCTCCTCGCTGGCGAGCTTCATCGGCCTGCCCTACTCGGCCTCCTACAATGCCAGCAAGGCCGCCGTCCGGGTGTGGGGCGAAAGCATCCGCTACGTGCTGAAGAAGGACGGCATCGGCGTCAGCGTCATCTGCCCAGGGTTCGTCACGACCCGCATCACCGCCAATGCGCCCTTCCCCATGCCCTTCCTGATGTCCTCGGCCAAGGCCTCGGCGATCATCCGCGCCGGCCTCGCCCGCAACAAGGCGCGCATCGCCTTTCCCATCGGCACCAAGGCCGCCGTCTGGCTGGGCGGCGTGCTGCCCGGCGGGCTCACCGCACGCCTGCTCGGCGCCGCCTAGTCCCTCGGCCGCGTGATGTAGGGAGAATCGGCGACGTTCCAGCGCGGCGCCGGTTCCTGGCGGAAGATCTGGCGCAGATGGACCTCGTCCGGCCCGTCGGCGATGCGCAGCATCCGCGCCGTGGCGAAAGCACGATGGATCGGCGCGTCGTCGCTGCCGCCCATCGCCCCGAAGATCTGCATGGCGCGATCGGCGACGCGCTGCGCCATCTCCGGCACCGCCACCTTCACCATCGACACGTCGCGCCAGACCGCCTGGTGACCTTCCTTGTCGAGTCGATCCGCCGTGCGCAGCACCAGGAGCCGCGCCTGCTCGATCTCGATACGCGAGCGCGCGACGGCCTGCTGTGTCGCGTCGTAGTCGATCACGTGCCGACCAAAAGCTCGCCGCTCCGCGGCGCGCGCCATCATCAGTTCGACCAGGACTTCGCAGGTGCCGATGGCACGCATGCAGTGATGCAGCCTGGCCGGCCCCAGGCGGACCTGCGCCGCGGCAAAGCCCTCGCCTTCCTCGCCCAGGAGATTCTCCGCCGGCACGCGGACGTCCTTGAAGTCGAGTTCCGCGATCGGCGCGATGCTGTCTTCCCAGCCCATGAAGCGCAGCTCGCGCACGACGCGGAGTCCTGGGACCTCCATCGGCACGATCACGCAGGAATGCCGGCCGGTGCGCGATGCCTCGGGCCGCGACACCCCCATCACGATCACGAAGGCGCAGTCGGGATGGGCGCCGCCGGTGATGTACCATTTGCGCCCGTTCACGACCCACTCCCCGCCGCTACGCCGCAGGGTCGTCGCAATATTGGTGGCGTCGGAGGAGGCCACATCGGGTTCGGTCATGCCGAAGGCCGACCGCGTCCGGCCCTCGAGCAGCGGCTCCAGCCAGCGCTTCTTCTGCGCCGGCGTCGCGGCATGCTGCAGCATGATCATGTTGGGCACGTCGGGCGCCTGGCAGTTGAAGACCTCGGACCCCCACGGCAGCCGGCCGGTGATCTCGGCGATCGCCGCATAGTCGAGATTGCTCATGCGATCCGGCAGGCCGAGATTCCAGAGGCCTGCTGCCCGCGCCTTGGCGCGCAGATCGGCGAGGAACGGCGCCGGCTCCCGCCGCCGCGCGACGTGCTCGATCCAGTCGCGATGTCGGGGCAGGATTTCGCTGTCGAAAAAATCCTGAACGGCCGCGTGCAGATCCATCATCACTTCATCTGGTTGGTCAGCAGCGCCGCGGCGCCACCCTGGTCCCTACCATATTTCAGCAGCGCCGAGCGCCCACCAGCGGCATAGGCCGCCACCGCGCCCAGCAGACGCTTGAGCTGGTCCGGGCTGGAGCGGTCGAACTTGCAGTAGGCGCCGCGCGTCAGCTTGGCGATCTGCGGAAAGAGGCGCGACGCGGTGCGATCCTCGCCTTCCTGGAAGACGAACACCGGCAAGCCGAGCAGGCCGAGCTGGGCTGCCTCGTGGCCGACCGCATCGACATCCTCCTCGCAGCAGTCGCCGACGAACACGACGGCGTCGATGCGGCTCTCGCGGCGCTGCTCGCCGGCATAGCGCAGCATCTTGCCGATCTGCGTGCGGCCGGCGAGACAGCGCACGGCGCTCATCAGCCGGGCAAGCTCGCGACCGTCCGACGTCCACTTGCTCACCTTGAATTCATCGAAGCCGCGATAGAAGCCCAGCCGCACGTCGAGACCGCCCAGCGCATCGGCGGCCACGAACATCTCACCCTGGATCGCACAGGCATGATCCCAGGTCGGCTCGCGGCTCGCCGTGGCGTCCATGGCGAACAGCAGGCGACCGCGGCTGCCGGGCGCGCGGTTCGCCGGCAGGCTGCCCACTTGCTTCACGAACGCATCGACGGCGTTCGCACCTGCGGTAGACGGAACCTTGCGATCGTCGGCCATATCTTTTGACCCCCTCCGGTGTGTTGAATATGGTGCGCGCCGCGGCCAAGGACCAGTCTGAGGTCGCCACCAAAGCATGACCGGAAACGCCCCCTCCTTCGCCACGCTGTTCCTGCGGATATTCCTGCCGTTCGCGTTGGCGTATTTCCTCTCCTACATCTTCCGCGGCGTGAACGCGGTGATCTTCCCCTATCTCGAGCGCGATGTCGGGATCACGGCCGGCGATCTCGGCCTGCTCACCTCGGCCTTCTTCCTGTTCTTCGCCGGCTGCCAGCCGATCCTGGGCGTCATGCTCGACCGCTACGGCCCGAGGCGCGTCCAGACCGTGCTGATGGTGACCGCGGCCATTGGCTCGGCGATGTTCGGCCTCGCGGCATCGCTGCCCGAGCTGATCGTCGCCCGGGTGCTGATCGGGCTCGGCTTCGCCGGCGGGCTGATGGCGGCCATCAAGGCGATCACCCTGTGGTATCCGCCGGAGCGCTGGGGCCTGATCACCGGCTTCCACATGATGGCCGGCGGCATCGGCTCGATGACGGCGACGCTGCCGATACAATGGTCGCTGTCGATCATGAGCTGGCAAGGCCTGTTCTTCTGGCTCGCCGGAGTCTGCCTCGTGACCGCCGCGCTGCTGTTCGCCGTCGTGCCGGAGCGCCAGGCGAGCGGCGCCAAGGGCACGTTGCGCGAGCAGTTCCGCGCCACCGCCATCGTGCTGACCGACGGCTTCTACTGGCGCATCCAGCCCCTGCTTGCCGTCCAGCAGCTCGCCTTCATCGGCTGCATCTCGCTATGGATCGGCCCCTGGTTGCGCGACGTCGGCGGCATCACCGACAACGACGCGCGCGCCGATATCCAGCTCTACACCACAGCCGTCATGACACTGGGCTTTGCCTCCAGCGGCGTGATCGCCAACGCCTTCCGGCGCGTCGGAGTCGGCGACTTCGCCTCGGCCGGCCTCATGAGCGTGCTCTTCGCGCTGGTGTGCGGCTGGCTCGCCTTCCTGCCGCCGGCAAATCCGCTGGTGCCCTGGCTGCTGTTCGGCTTCCTCGGCGCCTGCCCGATCCAGTATATGCCGCTGCTCGCCCGCTCCTTCCCACCGGAATACGCCGGCCGCGCCAGCACCAGCAGCAACCTCGTGGTCTTCACCATCATCTTCGCCGGCCAATGGGCGATGGGCAAAGTGGTCGACCTCTGGCCCCGCACCGCGACCGGCTACTCGCCGGACGGCTACACCTGGTCGTTCGGCGCGCTGTTCATCCTGCAGGTGGCGGGACTGGCGTGGCTGGTCCTGTCGCGGGCGCGGCCTCTGGTACAGGCGCGGGCGCTGGCGGCAGATTGAGCGCGGCCACGAGGTCGCGCACTTCCTGGCGGGCCGCGACATGGCTCAAGGTCAGCGACGGACCGCTGTTGCCGCGCTTGAGATCGAGCAAGGTGAGGCCGCTCAGGAACAACTCCTTGTAGATCACCCGCTCGCTCAGGCCCGCCGCGACGCGAAAGCCGACGCGCCTGGCCAGCGCCTCGATCACCTTGCCCATGTCGCGCTTGTTGCGGGCGGCGAGCGTCGACAGGCGATTGCGCATCACCACCCAGTCGACCGGCCGGCCGCCCTGGATGGCCCTCAACTGGCGCTGCTTCCACACCGCTTCGGCATAGATCGACGGCCGCACGACCTTGAGCGTGTCCGGATCGATGCGGGCCAGCAGGTCGAGGTCGATGAAACTGTCGTTGAGCGGCGTCAGCAGCGTATCGGCCCAGACATGGGCGGTGCGCGAGAGGTGGGTGTCGCTGCCGGGCGTGTCGACGATCACGAAGTCGGCGGCCGTGAGTGCCGGTGCCAGGGCCGCCTCGAAGCGCGCCGTCTCGTCGGCTTCCGCCGCCATGCGATCCGGCAGGGTCGAGAGCGGCACCGCGGCGTGAAGCGGCATGGCCAGATCGATGCCCTTGCGCGCCGCGTAGGCCGCGCGGTTCTCGATGTAGCGGCCGAGCGTGCCCTGCCGTGCATCGAGGTCGAGCGTGGCGACGCGGCTTCCCCCGCCCATCAACGCCACGGCGATATGAAGCGCCGTCGTCGATTTGCCCGATCCGCCCTTCTCGTTGCCGATCACCAGCACGTGGGCGCGGCCCGGAACCCGCGCCGCCTGCGTCTGGACGATGCTCGGGTTGGCCGCCGGTTGAAAACCGTCGCTCACGCCAGTTTGCGAATCCAGACCGCGGTGTCGTGGAACACCGCGCCGCCGTTCGGCCAGCCCGGATCGGCCGAGGTCACGGCGTTGATCCCGATGCCGGTCTCGAAGTTCCGGTTGGGCCAGATGCCCTCGACGACGACGACACCCTTCTGCTGGCCGGTCTTGGCCTTGGCGTTGACGATGGTCTTGCCGCGCTCATTGCCGATTTCGACGCGATCGCCGTCGGCCAGGCCCAGCGCCTGGCAATCCTCGGGACACATCATCGCCGTCGGCCGCACTTCCCGCTTTTGGGAAGATGGCGTCTCGGTGAAGGTCGAATTCAGGAAGGTGCGCGCCGGCGCCGCCACCAGCCGGAACGGCTTTTCCGCCGTGGCATTGTCGATCACGTCGAAATGGTCGGGCAGCGTCGGCATGTCCTTGCCGCGCGGCCCGTGGGCCGCCCAGTCGGGCTTGAAGCGGAACTTCTTGTCGGGCCAGGCGAAGCCGTCGAGGAAGTGCGACGTCTCGAAGCCGAGATGGTGGTCCTGGCCGCCCTTGGCCCAGTTGGTCTCGGCATCCCACATGCCGGACTTCTTCAGCGTCTCGTCCATGATCTCCCACGACGTCATGTCGAAGCCGCGATGCTTCGCGCCCAGCCGCCTGGCCAGCTCGGAGATCACGTAGTGGTTCTCGCGCGTCTCGCCCGGCGCCTCGATCACCGCCTTGGTCACCTGGAAGACGGTGTGGCCTGACGCGGTGTAGAAATCGTCGTGCTCTAGGAACATGGTGGCCGGCAGGACGATGTCGGCAAAGGCCGCCGTCTCGGTCATGAACTGCTCGTGCACGCAGGTGAACAGGTCCTCACGCGCAAAACCCTTGTGCACCAACTCCAGCTCCGGGCAGACCATCGCCGGGTTGGTGTTCTGGATCAGCATCGCCGTTACCGGCGGGCCGTTCTTCAACGCCTCGCGATCGCCGGTCAGGATCGGTCCCAGCCGCGACTGGTCGAGGTCACGGATCGAGGTATCGACCACGTCGAGCCCCTCGATCAACGTGCGATTCAGCGGATACATGCCGGTGTGGCCGTAGAGTGCGCCGCCACCCTTGTATTTCCACGCACCCGTCACCGCCGGCAGGCAGGTCACGGCGTGCATGTTCACCGCACCGTTGCGGCTGCGGCTGAAGCCATGGTGGCAGCGGACGAAGGCAGCCTTGCTCTTCCCGAACAGGCGCGCGAAGGCCACGATCTCCTCGACGGGAAGCCCGGTGATCTTCGAGGCCCACTCCGGCGTGCGGGTCGCCACGTGCGCGGCGAGTTCATCCGGCGCGTCGGTGTATTTCCGCAGGTAGTCCCAGTCGGCGTAGCCTTCCTTGAACAGCACGTGCATGACGCCGACCGCCAGTGCGCCGTCGGTGCCGGGACGCACCGCGAGATGCATGTCGGCCTGCTCGGCCGTGCCGGTGCGGTAGGGATCGACCACGACCAGCTTGGCGCCGCGCTTCTTGGCCTTCA
>JAUXRT010000168.1 GCA_030681635.1 Reyranella sp. | reverse complement strand
AGGGCGCGTGGCTGCTTGCCGGTGCTGAACTGCTCGACGCCCGCCAAGGTCAGCGAAAAACGTGGCCCGGCGATGTCCGACAGCTCCTCCTCGAGGTCGCGCATGACCGCGCCCTGGACCTCGTCGCAGAAGCAGAGCGTGACGTGGAGGTTCTCCATCGTCTGCCAGCGCGCATCGGGCACGCCCGACTGCAGCGCCGCCAGTTCGTCGGCGATCTCCTCAGGGACGGGCAGGGCTACGAACAGACGCGGCATGATCGTCGAGGTTCTTGGTGATGAAGGGCAGGATGCGCTCGACCACGACGTCGACGCCGCGCGGATTGGGATGGATGCCGTCGGCCTGGTTGAGCGCCGGATCCTGCGCCACGCCGTCGAGGAAGAAGGGATAGAGCGGCACCTTGTGCTTTTCCGCGAGCCGCTTGTAGAGACCGTCGAACTGGGCGGCGTATTCCGGGCCGTAGTTGCGCGGCGCCAGCATGCCGGCCAGCCACACCGTCACACCGGCGTCTTTGAGTTTGGTGATGATGGCGTCGAGATTGCGCTCGGTGCCGGCCGGGTCGGAGCCGCGGAGCGCATCGTTGGCGCCGAGCTCGACCAGCACGATGTCGGGCTTGTCGGCCAGCATCCAGTCGATGCGCTCGACGCCACCTGCCGTGGTGTCGCCCGAGACGCCGTGATTGAGGAGGGTGACGTTGCGCGCCTGCTTTTGCAGGGCTGCCTGCAGGCGGACCGGGAAGGCCTGCTGAGGGCTCACCCCATAGCCGGCCGCCAGGCTGTCACCCAGGACGGCGATCTTGACCGGTCCGTTTTGTGCCGGCCCGCTTTGTGCGTGCCCTGTAACGGCCGCCAGACACAGGACAAGCGCCAGCAGCGCCGCGATCTGTGAATTGACCCTTGCCGCAAAACCACCATATCCAGTGCCGAAGATCATCGTTCCTTACCCGGAGCTTTCTTGACAGCCACCGACAAAGTCATCGTCCGCCTCACCGACGTCCATCTCGACATGGCAAGCGATGCCGGCACGGTCAATATCCTGCGCGGCATCACTCTCGACATTGCAGCGGGCGAGATTGCGGCGGTGGTGGGGCCGTCGGGTGCCGGCAAGTCGAGCCTGATGATGGTGGCGGGCGGGCTTGTGCGTGCCACGTCGGGCAAGGTCGAGGTCGCCGGCCGCGATCTCGGGCCGCTCGACGACGACGACCGCGCCCGGCTGCGGCGCGACCACATCGGCATCGTGTTCCAGGGCTTCCACCTCATCCCGACCATGACGGCGCACGAGAACGTGGCGCTGCCGCTCGAATTCGCCGGCCGTGGCGATGCCTTCGAGCTGGCCGAAGCAGCGCTGAAGCGGGTCGGTCTCGGCCACCGCATCGGCCACTATCCGGCCCAGCTCTCGGGCGGCGAGCAGCAGCGCGTTGCCGTGGCGCGCGCCTTCGTCGGCCGGCCCAGGCTCCTGCTGGCCGACGAGCCCACCGGCAATCTCGACGGCACCACCGGCAAGCAGGTCATGGACCTGCTGTTCGAACTGGCGCGCGCGGACGCTGCGACCCTGATCCTGATCACCCACGATCTCGCGCTGGCCGAACGCTGCGACCGCATCCTGCGCATTGCCGACGGCATCGTGGTCAGCGACGAACGCACGGCTGTTTCGCTGGCGGCCCAATGAATCTGGCTTTCCGGCTCGCCCGGCGCGAGATGCGGAGCGGCCTGGGCGGCTTCCGTCTCTTCATCGCCTGCCTGGCGTTGGGTGTCACGGCGATCGCCGCCATCCTGTCGTTCAGCCGCGCCATCGAGGAAGGCCTGCGCGCCGATGCCCGCGAGATCCTGGGCGGCGACGTCGCGGTCTCGCTGCTCTATCGCGAGGCCACGCCCGACCAGATGGCGTTCCTGCGTGAGCGCGGCCAGTTCGTGCGCTGGATCGACAGCCGCGCCATGGCGCGGCCTCTGAAGGCCGACGGCCGCACGACGCTGGTTCAGCTCAAGGCGGTCGAGCAGGCCTATCCGCTCTACGGCACGCTCGAACTGAAGGACGGCGGGTCGCTGGCCGAAGCGCTCGCCAGGCGCGACGGTGTCTGGGGCGCCGTGGTCGAGGAAGCAGCGCTTCGCCGCATGAACCTGGTGCTGGGCGACCGGCTGCGGATCGGCGAAGTGACGGTCGAGGTGCGCGACGTGATCGCGCGCGAGCCCGACCGCGGGCTGAACGCCTTCGCAAGCCTCGGGCCGCGCCTGATGATGTCCTTCGAGGCGGTGATGGACTCGGGCCTCGTCCAGCCGGGCAGTCTGCTCAACTGGGAATACCGTCTGCGTCTGGCGCCGGGCGGCTCTGACCTCGCCACCATCCAGGCGCTCACGACGCGCTATCCCGATGCCGGCTGGCGGGTGCGCGGTCTGGCCGATGCCGGCGGCGGCATCCGCAACTGGCTCGATCGGCTGACGCAGTTCATCGGCCTGATCGGCCTCGCCTCGCTGCTGGTCGGCGGCGTCGGCGTCGGCAACGCGATCTCGAGCTTTTTGGCCGGCCGCTTGCACACCATCGCCACCCTGAAGTGCCTGGGCGCGCCGGAGCGGCTGGTGTTCAACACCTATTTCCTCCAGCTCGCGGCGCTGGCGCTGCTGGGCGTCGCGATCGGCGTCGCCATCGGTGCGGCGCTGCCCTTCGTGGCCGAGGCGCTGATCGCCGACCTGTTGCCGGTGCGGGCGCGCATCGCGCTCTATGCCCGGCCGCTCATCACGGCCGCGATCTTCGGGCTGCTCGTGTCGCTGCTGTTCGCCCTGGTGCCGCTGATGCGCGCCCGCCGGGTGCCAGCCGCCACGCTGATGCGCGGCGCCGTCGTCGGCCAGGGCCGGCTCGTCTGGCGCGATGCGCTGGCGATCGGCGCGGTGGCCGTGACTTTGGCGGCCTTCACCATCTTCACCTCGGACAGCCGCCGCATCGCGGGCTGGTTCGTGCTGGGCGCGGTCGGTGCCTTCATCGCCTTCCCGCTGCTGGCGCGGCTGGTGATGCTGGCGGCGGCGCGCGCCGACAAGCCGAAACTGGCCGGCCTCCGCCTGGCGCTGGCCAATCTCCATCGTCCCGGCGCGCCGACACCCATCGTCATGCTGTCGCTCGGGCTCGGGCTCACCGTGCTGGTGGCGACGGCGCTGATCGAGGGCAACCTGCGCGAACAGCTCATGCGGCGCATCCCGAGCGATGCGCCGGCCTTCTTCTTTGTCGATATCCAGTCGACGCAGATGCCGGCCTTCGAGAAGGCGATCGCCGCGGTGCCGGGGGCGGGGACCCTCGACAAGGTGCCGTCGCTGCGCGGCCGCATCGTCAAGATCGGCGGCAAGCCGGTGGCCGAGGTCGCGGTGCCGTCGGAGTCGCGCTGGGCCGTGGAGGGCGACCGTGGCGTCACCTATTCGGCGACGCCGCCCGAGGGCTCGCGCATCGTGGCGGGCGAGTGGTGGCCGGTCGACTATCGCGGACCCCAGCTGATCTCGTTCGACGAGGCGCTCGCCAAGTCCTTCGGCCTCGGCCTCGGCGACACCATCACGGTGAACGTGCTGGGCCGCGATATCGAGGCCAGGATCTCCTCGCTGCGCCGCATCGAATGGACGACGCTCGCCATCAACTTCGTCTTCGTCTACTCGCCGGGCACGCTCGACCGCGCCCCGCACACCTTCCTGGCCACGGTGAAATCGACGCCCGACGCCGAGGACGCGATCTTCAAGGCGGTCACCGACCAGTTCCCCAACGTCACCGTGGTGCGCATTCGCGACGCCATCGAGACGGCAACCGGCGTGCTCGGCAACATTGGCCTGGCGACACGGGTCATCGGCTTCCTCAGCATCCTGGCCGGCGTCCTGGTGCTGGCCGGCGCCATGCTCGCCACCCAGCGGCGCCGCGTGCACGAGGCCGTGGTGATGAAGGTGCTGGGTGCCACGCGCGCGCGCATCGCCGGAATCTTCGCCTGGGAATTCGCCTTCCTCGGCCTCGCTACCGCGGTGGCGGCGCTGGGTGTCGGCACGCTGGGCGCCTGGCTGGTGGTGAGCCGTTTGATGGGACTCGACTGGACGTTCCTGCCGGCGGTCGCGGTGGGCGTTGCGCTGGGCGCCATGGCGCTCACCCTGGCTTTTGGCCTGGCCGGCACGCTGGCGGCTCTTCGCCAACGTCCGCTCGCGCTCCTTCGCAATGAATGAAACGAAAATTTCCCTGCACTTGAAAGTAAATCTCAACAATTCAAGGCTTTATCTCTATTGATTCACACCGTCTGAGTGACCAGATTACGCAGCGAAGGGGCTCGCACGAGGCCCCCTTGGAGGCTTGAACCAAAATGGCGAATTTCGACACCTTCAACCGCGGCGCAACGATTGCCGATCAGGCGACGTTCGATGTCGGTCTGCGCGCCCACATGGTGCGCGTCTACAACTACATGGCTTCGGGGCTCGCGCTCTCGGGCATCGTGGCTTTCGGTCTGTTCAGCTCGCCGGAACTCGCGGGCATGTTCTTCCAGCTCCAGGCCGGCCGCGTCGTCGGCCTCAACATGCTGGGGTGGATCGCGATCTTCGCGCCGCTCGGCCTGCTTCTGCTTGTGTCGTTCCGCGCCGCGAAGATGAGCATCGGATCGATCCAGGCCGTCTACTGGGCGGTCACGGCCCTGATGGGCGTCAGCCTGTCGCTGGTGCTGTTCCGCTACACCGGCGCTTCGGTGGCCCGCACCTTCTTCGTGACGGCCGCGGCCTTCGGCGCGCTCAGCCTCTATGGCTACACGACCAAGCGCGACCTGACGGCCATGGGCAAGTTCCTGTTCATGGGCGTGATCGGCCTGATCCTGGCCGGCCTCGTCAACATGATCTGGCCGTCGGGCACGATGAGCTTCATCATCTCCGCCGCCGGCGTGCTGATCTTCTCGGGCCTGATCGCCTACGACACCCAGAAGATCAAGGAACAGTACTCCGAGGCCTGGGGCACGGACATGGTCGAGAAGATCGCCATCTTCGGCGCGCTCAGCCTCTACCTCGACTTCGTGAACCTGTTCCAGTTCCTGATGAGCTTCCTTGGCCAGGAACGCGAATAGCCAGGCGCTGATTTTCCAGCAAGGCGCCCGGGTCGAAAGACCCGGGCGTTTTGCTTTTCAGGATTCATGACGTGCGCACGAACCGGCTGAAGGCTTTCATCGACAGTGAGGCGGCATCGGCCCTGCCGCTGCTGGCGGCTGCCGTCCTGGCGCTGGTGCTCGCCAACACGGCGCTGCAGCCCACGATCCACGGGTTGCTCGGGGACAAGCTCACTTTCGCCTATGGCCCGGTCGGCCTCTCCAAGCCGCTGCTGCTGTGGATCAACGATGGGCTGATGGCGGTGTTCTTCCTGCTGGTCGGCCTCGAGATCAAGCGCGAGGTCGTCGAGGGCGAGCTGTCGCGGCCCTCGCAGGTGGCGCTGCCGATCGCCGGCGCACTGGGCGGCATGATCGTGCCCGGCCTGATTTACGCCGCCCTCAACTGGAATGACCCGGTGGCGCTGCGCGGTTGGGCGATCCCCGCGGCCACCGATATCGCCTTTTCGCTGGGCGTGCTCGCAGCGCTGGGCAGCCGCGTGCCGCTCGCCCTCAAGATCTTCCTGACCACGCTGGCGATCGTCGACGATCTCGGCGCCATCGTGATCATCGCCTTCTTCTATACCGGCCATCTCTCGCTTACGGCGATGGCGATGGCGGGCGTCTGCATCGTGGTGCTGGCGGGCCTCAACCTGGCCGGCGTGCGGCGGCTCGGCCCTTACATGCTGATCGGGCTGGTGCTCTGGGTATCGGTGCTGAAGTCCGGTGTGCACGCCACGCTGGCGGGCGTCGTGCTGTCCATGTTCATCCCGCTCAAATCGGCCGGCGAGGACGATTCGGCGCGCCCCGCCATCCATCTCGAGCATGCGCTGAAGCCGTGGTCGGCCTGGTTCATCATGCCGGTGTTCGCCTTTGCCAATGCCGGCCTGTCGCTTGCCGATCTTTCGCTCACGAGCCTGGCCGAGCCGGTGCCGCTCGGCATCGTGGCGGGCCTCTTTCTCGGCAAGCAGGTGGGCATCCTGCTGGGCGCCGGCCTCCTGATCGCGCTGGGTGTTGCCGCCATGCCGGCGGGCGCCACGTGGCGGAGCCTCTATGGCGTCTCGATCCTGGGCGGTATCGGCTTCACCATGAGCCTGTTCATCGGAACGCTGGCCTTCGCCGACGCCGCGCACGAATCGCAGGTCCGGCTGGGTGTCCTGGTGGGCTCGCTGCTGTCGGCGCTGGTCGGCTATGCCGTGTTGCGCTGGCCGTCGCGGCCTTAAGATTGCGCGACGGCCGTCGCGGTCTATACTTTCGCCATCATGCGGCGCACGTCCTACGAGCAGATGAACTGTTCCATCGCCTCGGCCCTTGAGGTCGTAGGCGAGCCATGGACGTTGCTGATCGTGCGCGACGCCTTCTATGGCGTGAGACGCTTCGACGAATTCCAGGAAAACCTCGGCATCGCCCGCAATGTGCTGACGGCTCGCCTGAAGAAACTCGTGGAGGCCGGCGTCTTCCGCAAGACCGCCTACCGGCAGCGGCCGCTGCGCCACGAATACCGTCTGACCGACAAGGGTGCGGCGCTGTTCACCGTCATCGTCGGCCTGAAACAATGGGGCGACCGTCACGGTGCGGCGGCGCGCGGCGGCAAGCCGATGGATCTCGTCGACCGCGGCGACGGCCGCCCGCTCGATCCGGTCCTGATCGATGCCGAGAGCGGCCGGCGAATCGAACTCACCAACGTGCGCGCCGTGGCCGGGCCCGGCGCCGACCAGGGCACGCGCGCCTTCTTCGAACGCCTGACGCTGAACCGCCCGCCGCGCTAGGCGCAGATCCTCCTCCGCATTCAAATGGGGAGGGGAAGGCCGATAGTTCGCTCAATCCTTCTTCTCGGGTTCGAGTTGCTTGCCGGCGAGCGACTGGCGCGCGCGCGTTTCTGCGTCCTTGTCGGCGGTCTTCTCCGCCCTGGTGCGGCCGAAGCGTCGTCGGTTGGCGTCGGCTTCGCTCTCGCGGTCGCGCCGCGCCTTGTCCTTGCGCACGCGCTTCAGGTTGACGATCTCGGCCATTTTTTCTCTATGCCGCGCGGCAGGACGATGCGCTAGTGTTTCGTCGAGCCGAACGACAGGAGCATTCCATGACCCCCTCCACGCGCAAGAAGGTTTTGGTCGGCGGCGGCGGCATCGTTGGCCTGCTGATCGTGGTGCTGCTTGCGGCGCCCCTGTTCATCGACGTCAATTCCTACAAGCCCATGATCGCCGCCGAGGTGAAGAAGGCGACGGGCCGCGACCTCGTGCTCGACGGGCCGATCAGCCTCTCGCTGCTGCCGGTGCCGAGCGTCTCGATCAGCGGCGTGAAATTCTTCAACGTGCCGGGTTCCAAGAACGCCAACATGGTGGAGGTGAAGTCGGTCACCGTGAAGCCCTCGCTGCTTGCCCTGCTGATGGGCGGTATCGAGGTGAGCGAGGTGACCCTGGTCGAGCCCAAGATCGTTCTCGAGGTCAATGCCGAGGGCAAGCCGAACTGGGAGCTCGCGCCGTCGGTGGCCGAAGCGAAGCCCGCAGCGGCCAAGCCAAGCTC
>JAUXRT010000153.1 GCA_030681635.1 Reyranella sp. | reverse complement strand
GTGCAGCAGCACGGCCACGACCGAGGAATCGACGCCACCGGAGAGGCCGCAGATGACGCGGCCCTTGCCCACCTGGGCGCGGATCTGGGCGATGGCGCGCTCGCGGAAGGCCGCCATGGTCCAGTCGCCGGTGGCGCCCGCGATTTTTAGCGCGAAGTTGCGCAGCAGCTTGGCGCCGTCGGGCGTGTGCATGACCTCGGGGTGGAACTGCACGCCGTAATAGCCGCGCTTCTCGTCGGAGATGGCGGCGAAGGGCGCGTTGTCGCTGGCGGCGATGACGCTGAAGCCGGGCGGCAGCTTGGTGACGCGGTCGCCGTGGCTCATCCAGACCTGCTTGCGGTCGCCCGGGGCCCAGACGCCCTCGAACAGGGCGGAGCCTGCCTTGATCTCGACTTCGGCGCGGCCGAACTCGCGGTGGTGGCCGGATTCGACCGTGCCGCCCAGCTCCTTGGCCATGGTCTGCTCGCCGTAACAGATGCCCAGCACGGGCACCTTGGCGGCGAAGATGGCGGGATGGGCCGAGGGCGCCTGGCCCTCGATCACCGAGGCCGGGCCGCCGGAGAGGATGATCCCCTTGGGATCGAAACTCTTGATCTTGGCGTCGTCGACCGACTGGAAGGGGTGGATTTCGCAGTACACCCCCGCTTCGCGCAGGCGCCGGGCAATCAGCTGGGTGACTTGGGAACCGAAATCGACGATCAGCAAACGGTCGGTCATGGGGGGATATAAACAGCGCTGAGGCGGGCATCAACCGGGGTGGTGTGGATACCTGTTATTCGGGGCTGGGAGCGCGCCACTCCAGTGGCGCTCATGAGCCATGAGAGAAGAGCGCCACTTCGGGCGGAGTAACCTCCGCCCGAAGTGGCGCGCTCCCAGCGGTCAGTCCTCGGCGGCCAGCCGGCGGCGGACCAGGGGCACCGACAGGCTGCGCCAGGCGAAGGCGATTTCCTCGACGTCGACGCCGGACATGGTGTCGATCCGCTCGCCCACCCGCTCGCCGCCCAGGCCCTCGTAGAAGAACCGGGTGGGGTTTTCGGCCAGCATCCACAGCACGGCGGTGTCGCAGCGGTCGGCTTTCAGCTGGCGGAAGAGCGCGTCGAGCAGGCGGCGGCCGAGGCCGCGGTTCTGGAAATCGGGTTCGACGTAGAGCGTATAGACCTCGCCCACCCGGACCTCGCGGCCATCAAGCCCCTCGGGCGGGTCGCGCACCGGGCCGCAGCTGCCGAAGCCCACCACGCCCATCTCCTCGTCGTCGGCCACGAACACGCCGCGCGCCTCGCCGGGATCGGCCAGCACGCGCGACCACCAGGCCGACTGGCGGACGTCCGACATCGCCACCAGCATGGCGTCGGGCAGCATGCCGGCGTAGGTCGATTGCCAGGTTTCTACATGCACCCGGCCGATCGCCGAGGCATCGCCCAGCTTGGCGCGGCGGATGCGGATCATGCCGACGCCTCCTCTTCTTTTTTGACCTCCGCTGGCGCCGGCTTGCGGACCAGGGTGGCGGCGAAGAAGCCGTCGGTGCCGTGCTTGAGCGGCGAAAGTCGCAGATAGGGCGAGGCTGCCATCTCTAGTGGCGGCTCGCTCGCGAGCACGTCGCGCCAGATGTCGCCCGCCGGCACGGTCTCGAAGTCGGGGTGCCGTTCCAGGAAGGAAGCGATCTGGTGCTCGTTCTCGGCCGGCAGCACCGAGCAGGTGGCGTAGATGAGGCCACCGCCCGGCTTCACCAGGCGCGCCGCGGCGTCGAGGATCTCGGCCTGCTTGGGCACCAGCTCGGCCAGGTCCTTGGGCTGCAGGGTCCAGCGGCCGTCGGGATTGCGCCGCCAGGTGCCCGTGCCGGTGCAGGGCGCATCGACCAGCACGCGGTCGAAGGCCTTGGCCTGGCGCTTCAGCCACTTGCGATTGTCGACATCGAGCGCGCGCCGCTCGACATTGTGGGCGCCGGCGCGGCGCAGCCGCTGGGCCGAGCGGTCGAGCCGGGATTCGTAGACATCCATGGCCACGACGCGGCCCTTGTTGTTCATGCCCGCCGCCATCGCCAGCGTCTTGCCGCCGGCGCCGGCGCAATAGTCGGCGATCTGCATGCCGGGCTTGGCATCGACCAGGGCCGCCACAAGCTGCGAGCCCTCGTCCTGGATTTCGACCAGGCCGTTCTGGAAGGCCTCACCCGACACCACCGAGAGCCGGCGCGTGAGCCTGAGGCCGTGCGGGGCGTAGCGCATGGGCTCGGTGTCGATGCCTTCCCTGGCAAGCGCTGCCTGCGCCTGCTCCATCGTGGCCTTGAGCTGGTTGACGCGGAGATCGACCGGCGGCGGCGTTTCCAGGGCGGCGATCTCGCGGCCCCAAGCCTCGCCATAGGCCTCGATCAGATGCGGCGCCACCCATTCCTGCACGTTGAGCCGGACCCAGTCCGGCTGCTCCGGATGCGGCAGCGAATGGCCTTCCATCTGGCGGAGCGCGCGCAGCTCGGCCTCGTCGAGCGGTTGCGGGCGATAGCGGCCGCCGTCGAACATGGCGGCGAGCTGCGCCAGGTTGTTGCTTTCGACCAGGATCAGGTCGGCCGCGACAATGGCGCGGGCCGAGCGGTCGGGATGGCGCGTGCGCTCCAGCCACCCGGTGAGCTGGCCGTAGCGGCGCAGCAGGCTCCAGACGCGTTCCGACACGGCGCGGCGATCGCCGCCGCCGATGAAGCGCCTGGAGCGAAAATAGGCGTTGGCCACGAGATCGGCCGGCCGCCCTCTTTCATTCATGAGGGAACGGCTGACGATCTCGTCCAGTAGTTCTATGGTGGCAGCTACCCGCGCGCCCGGTGTCACGTCGATCTCCGTTTCAAAGCATGCCGCTACGATGAATAAGCCCGACGCGCAACGCCCTCCCTCTGGCTCTCACATCGGCCCTCGCATTCTGCTGGTCCTGGTGGCCATTCTGGTGAGCCTTGGCGTCCTCGAACTGGGCCTGCGCACCTGGTTCTGGGGCTACCTCTTCACCTGGCCGAACTTCGTGCGCGAGGCGCGCACAGTCCTGACCGAGGGCGACGCCGGCCGCTACGTCCACGACGACAGGCTGGGGTATCTGCCTCGCCCCGGCTACGCCGCCCCCGGACTCACCATCGAGGCGGATGGACTGCGCAGCACCGGCGCCCCGCCGCCGGGAGCCGCCGCGCCGATCCTGGCCGTGGGCGATTCCTTCACCTTCGGCGCCGAGGTCGGCGACCTGGAAACCTGGCCGGCCCTGCTGCAGCAGATTACCGGGCGGCGCGTCCTCAATGCCGGCGTGAGCGGCTACGGCTTCGACCAGATCGTGCTCCGCGCCGAGGCGCTAGCGCCGCGCTACAAGCCCGAGGCGATCGTGGTCGCCTTCATCGCCGACGACATCCGGCGCACCGAGATGCGCCGGCTCTGGAGCGCCGACAAACCCTACTTCGATCTCGACAAGAGCGGGGACCTCGACAAGGAAACGCCGGTGCTGCGCAACGTGCCGGTGCCGCCGCGCGCCGATCCCGGGACCACGCTCAGCTTCTGGCAGCGCACCTTGGGCTATTCCTTTTTGGTCGACTTCGTCCTGCGCCGCCTCGACCAGCTGCACGAATGGTATGGCGATCACCTCCGCGTCCATCCCGAAGGCGCGGGCGAGCGCATCGCCTGCCTGTTGACCGGGCGCCTGGCCGGCCTGCAGCGCGCAAGCGGCGCGCGCGTGCTCGTGGTGGCCGAGTACGATCCCGTCGTCTGGGATCACCCGAAGTTCGCCGCCGAACAGCGGCGGATGACAGAGGGGCTTCTGGCCTGCGCGCGCGCGAACGGCCTCGCCACGATCGACAGCTTCGACGCTCTGATCGCCCGGAACGACAAACCGCGCGATCTTTACGTGCAGTGGCACATGAACGCCGCCGGCAACAGACTGATCGCCGGCCTCGTGGCCAAGGCGCTCGGGGACAAGAGCCACTGAGATGGCCGGCAGGGTCGCGCTCCTTGTTGGCTCGATCCTGTTCGCGTTGGGGGTTCTCGAACTCGGCTGCCGGTTATGGCGCGGGCCGGACTGGCTGCTGCACTGGCCCAACCTCGTCCTGCAGGAGCGCCACGGCCCGGCGGAACGGCCGGACCAGCGCTTCGCCTACGATCCGACGCTTGGGTTCGTTCCGAAGCTCGGCCACGCATCGGCCTCGATCCACTACGATGCGTTGGGATTTCGCCGCATGCCTGCCCTTGTGGAGGCGAAAGACCAGCCGCCGGTTCTGGCGACCGGCGACTCCTTCACCCATGGCGACGAAGTCGGCGACGATGAAACCTGGCCGGCCTACCTCCAGGCCGCACTCGGGCGCCGCACCGTCAACGCCGGCGTGACCGGCTACGGGCTCGACCAGACGATCCTGCGCACCGAGCAGCTGGCGCCGGCGCTGCGGCCCGACCTCATCGTCGTGGGCTTCATTGCCGACGACGTGCGGCGGAGCGAAATGAGCCGGACCTGGGGCACGGAGAAGCCCTACTTCGAGCCCGACGGCGACAGGCTGCGCTTGCGCAACGTGCCGGTGCCGCCGGCATCCGAGGCGCGCGACACGCTGTCGTTCTGGCAACGGGCCTTCGGCTGGTCGGTTCTGGTCGACACGGTGCTGCGTCACAAGGGCTGGCAGTACGAATGGGCGATCGACCATGTGCGGGCGCTGCCGCGGGGCACCGGCGAACGCATGGCCTGTCCGCTGATGCGCCGGCTGGCTGCCCTCGCCGTCCCCACGCTGGTGGTGGCGCAGTACGATTTCTATACCTGGAAGGACGCCGCGTTCGCCGAGGAGCAGCGGCGCATTTCAACCCTGGTCCTGCGCTGCGCCGCCGAGGCGGGCCTTGCCGTGCTGGATCTCTACGACGCGACGGAACGCGCCGTGCGCGAACAGGGCAATGACGCGATCTACCGCTCCTCGCACCCCACGCCGCAGGGCAACCGGCTGGTCGCCGAGGCGATCGCCGCCGAACTAGGCCGGCTTCACATTCCGCCTTCGCGGTAGTTCGGCGCCTCGCGCATGATCTCGACGTCGTGCACGTGGCTTTCGCGCAGGCCGGCGCCGGTGATGCGCAGGAACTGGCAGTTCTTCTGCATCTCGGCGATCGTGGCGTTGCCGGTGTAGCCCATGGCGGCGCGCAGGCCGCCGACCAGCTGATGGATGATGTTGCCGACCGGTCCCTTGTAGGGCACGCGGCCCTCGATGCCCTCGGGCACCAGTTTTAGCGTGCTCTGCACCTCGGCCTGGAAGTAGCGGTCGGCCGAGCCGCGCGCCATGGCGCCGATCGAGCCCATCCCGCGGTACGATTTGTAGGAGCGGCCCTGGTAGAGCAGCACTTCGCCCGGCGCCTCGTCGGTGCCGGCCAGCAGCGAGCCGATCATGGCGCAATCGGCGCCGGCGGCGATCGCCTTGGCGAGATCGCCGGAATATTTGATGCCGCCGTCGCCGATCGCCGGCACGCCGGCGGCATGGCAGGCCTCGACCGCCTCCATGATCGCCGTGAGCTGCGGCACGCCCACGCCCGCGACCATGCGGGTGGTGCAGATCGAGCCCGGGCCGATGCCGATCTTCACGGCATCGGCGCCGGCATCGATCAGGGCCTGGGCGCCTTCGCGGGTGGCGACGTTGCCGGCCATGACCTGGGTGTAGTTGCTGAGCTTCTTCACGCGCGTCACGGCATCCAGCACGCCGCGCGAATGGCCATGCGAGGTGTCGACCACGATCACATCGACATCGGCGTCGATCAGGAGCTGGGCGCGGCGCAGCCCGTCCTCGCCGACGCCTGTCGCGGCGGCGGTGCGCAGCCGGCCCTTTTCGTCCTTGCTGGCGCCGGGGAACTTGTTGGCCTTCTCGATGTCCTTGACCGTGATCAGGCCGACGCAGCGGTAGTTCTCGTCGACCACGATCAGCTTCTCGATGCGGCGTTGGTGCAGGAGACGGCGGGCCTCCTCCTTGCTCACGCCCTCGCGCACCGTGACCAGCCGGTCCTTGGTCATCAGCACACTGACGGGCGTGGCATTGTCGGTGGCGAAGCGGACGTCGCGGTTGGTGAGAATACCGGCGAGCTTTCCGTTGCCGCGCTCGACCACCGGGATGCCCGAGATCTGATGCATCGTCATCAGGCCGAGCGCATCGGCCAGCGTCTGGTCGGGATGGATGGTGACCGGGTTGATCACCATGCCGCTTTCGAACTTCTTGACCTTGCGGACCTCGTTGGCCTGCGTCTCGGGATCGAAATTCTTGTGGATGACGCCGATGCCGCCGGCCTGGGCCATGGCGATCGCCATGGGCGCCTCGGTGACCGTATCCATCGCCGCCGACATCAGCGGGATGCCCAGTTCGATGGTGCGCGTGAGGCGGGTGCGGGTCGCGGTCTGGTAGGGCAGGACGGAGGAAGCCGCAGGCTTCAGGAGCACGTCATCGAACGTAAGTGCTTCCTGTATCTGCATGCCAACCTCCAAATCGAGGGTGAAAAAAACGGCGGCTCCCTTGACTCGTGAGCGCGGGGCCGCCGGGTTGGCGACCCGTTATACACACCGGCGCGCCCAAGCCAAGTCCGATAGCTGGGCGCGCCTTGTGCACAGGCGTCTTTTAGAGGCCGCCGATGAAATCGCGTTTCCCGATTTCGGCGCCGCACTGACGCAAGATTGCGTGGGTGGTCGTGCAATGGAAATAGAAGTTCGGCATGGCATAATGCAGCAGATATTGCTCGCCCGTCAGCTTGAGCGGGCTGCCGGCGATCGTGAGCACGACCTCCCGGCCCTCGCTGCCGTCGACCTGCTCGGGCTTGATGCCCTTGAGATAGGCCAGCACCGCGGCAATCCGGGCACGCAGTTCGCCCAGGGTCTTTTCGGCGTTCTCCGGCGCCTTGGGCACCTCCAGGCCGGCCAGCCGGGC
Organism: Reyranella sp.; assembly: GCA_030681635.1. GTDB lineage: Bacteria > Pseudomonadota > Alphaproteobacteria > Reyranellales > Reyranellaceae > Reyranella. The sequence goes on along the minus strand of JAUXRT010000153.1, from coordinate 2,139 downwards.
GGCACTCTCCTCGACGAAACGGCAGGCGATCTGCACCTGGCGGCTGAGCGGCAGCATGTCGGGGATCAGGCGGGTGGCGCCGAGGACGGCCTCGTCCACCTTCCTGGCCGTGGCCCAGGCCGAGCCCTTTTCCAGGACCTTCGAAATCGCGCCGAGCTGGCGCTGGTAGACGGGAATGGATGCAGCATACATACCGATCGGCATCAGGTGTTCCTCGACGTTGACGTGAAGGCCGGGAACCTATCCGCGAAAGCCTGTGCCGACGACATACATTTCGGCTGAATCGGCGCGGCTCGCCTCCGGCTTCACATGGCGGACTTTCACGAAGTCCTTCTTCAGCCGGTCCAGCAGCGCCCGCTCGGTCCCACCGCGCAGGACCTTGGCCACGAAGGTGCCGCCGGGCTTCAGCACCTGGCGGGCAAAGTCGTGCGCCGCCTCGGCCAGTCCCATGATGCGCAGGTGATCGGTTTGCGTATCGCCGGTCGCCGCCGCCGCCATGTCGCTCAGCACGACATCGGCCGGACCGGCCAGCAGCTCCATCAGGACCGCGGGCGCATCGTCGTCGTAAAAATCCTTGGCCAGCACCGTCGCACCGGGAATCGGTTCCACGGGCGTGATGTCGAGGCCGATCACAACGCCGCCGCCGCGTCCCGGCTTGGTCCGTTCGACGGACACCTGGGTCCAGCCGCCGGGGGCGGCGCCAAGATCGACGATCCGCGCGCCGGGCTTCAGGAACCGGACCTGGTCGTCGATCTGCAGCAACTTGAAGGCGGCCCGCGAGCGATAGCCGCGCTTCTTCGCCTCGGCGACATAGGGATCGTTGAGCTGGCGCTGCAGCCAGCGCTGCGACGACACCGTGCGGCCGCGTGCCGTCTTCACGCGGACGGTGGCGCGTCTTCCGGTCGGCAGGCTGCCCGTCGGCCGCCCGCCTTTGGTATCCTTTGCCATGGTCTTCAGCCCGGCCGGCAGCGCGGATCGGCGTCGCGATCGGCCTGGCGCATCAGATCCATCAGCACGCCTTCGCGCAGACCGCGATCGGCGACGCGCACCGCGGGCGTCGGCCACTGCCGGCAGACCGCTTCGAGGATCGCCCCGCCCGCCAGGGCGAGGTCGGCGCGGTCGTCGCCGATGCACGGCAGGTGCGTCAGCTCGACGACCGACAGGCTCGCAAGCTGCTCGCAGATCCGCAGGATCGAGTCGCGGTCGATGCGCGAGCCGTCGACCAGGGCGCGGTTGTAGCGCTTGAGCCCGAGATTGTGGGCGCTGACCGTCGTCACCGTTCCCGATGCACCGACCACCTGGACCTCGCCGCGCGCCACAGCCTGGCCGATGCCGTGCTTGGCGCAGAACGGGCGGAGGTCGGCGCGGATGCGCTCGACCATGTCGTCGTAGCAGGCCCGCGTCACCGCCCGCTCGCGCGGCTGGCCGCCGACGCAGGACTCGGTGAGGGTGACGACACCCCATGGCACCGACGTCATGTCGATCAGCTCCGTCGCCACGCCGCCCAGCCGGCCGTCGCGATGCACGACGCGGAGCCAGCTCACTTCGGTCGAGCCGCCACCGATATCGACCAGCAGGCCGTAGGGAATTTCCGGATCGAGCAGGTCCTCGCAACTCGCCACCGCGAGCCTGGCCTCTTCCGACGGCGGGATGACATCGAAGCGAAGACCGGTACGCTGCTCGACCATCGTCAGGAAATCCTCGCCGTTGCAGGCGCGCCGGCAGGCCTCGGTGGCAATGTGGCGGGCCCGCGTCACGCGGTTGCGCCCGATCTTGGACGCGCAGACGTCGAGAGCGCTCAAGGTGCGCTCGATTGCATCGCCGCACAGTACGCCGCTCAACGCCACTCCTTCACCCAACCTGACCGGCCGGGAATAGGCATCGATCACCTCAAAACCTTCGATCGACGCCCGGGCAACCAGAAGACGGCAATTGTTGGTGCCGAGATCGATCGCCGCAAAGGTGTGCGCGAAACGGCCGCTGTGCCAGCCCCCCTTAGGCGTGGATTCCCCGGCCATTTTCAACTCTTTCTTTGCGCCGATAGTAACCGACGCCGGGGCCCGAGGCGAGGCCCGCTTGCCAAGTGGGTCCGTCATGGCTAAATCCACACCCTGCCGGCCGCATGGCATCCGTTGGGGG
>JAUXRT010000151.1 GCA_030681635.1 Reyranella sp. | reverse complement strand
TTGCCTCGCACGGACACAACGGCGCCGCGGGGCCACTCGATCTCCTGTGGACGGGCAAGGCGGTGAACTCGGTGTGGGCGGGTTTTACCTGGCCCAAGGTCGGCTACCTGTGGGACGGCATGGTGGCCTATCTGCTGGGCGCCGGCGTGGCCGCGATCCCCGGCATCCCGGGCTGGGACATCTGGCGCTACACCTCGACGCTCTGGATGCTGGCGATCGCCGCTGTCGCCATCCCGATGCTGTGGCGCCAGCGGCACGACAGCCGCGCCGTGGCGCTCGCCGTCGTGTTCGGTGTCACCTTCCTGGCGGGCTCGGTGTTCAACCTCTATTCCCAGCCGCAGGATCCGCAGATGCAGATCAACGTCATGGCCTGGCTGACGCCGGGCTGGATGCTGGTCCTGCTCGCGGCCGAGAAGCGCTGGGGCCGCCGGGGCCTCGCGGCACTCGCCGGCCTCACGGTGACGCTGATCGCCTACAACGTCTGGAGCCTGGCGCCGCTGCGTGGCCTCGACGGCAAATGGCAGCAGGCGATCGAGCGCCTCGAGAAGGAGGCCGACCCGCAGCGCACGGTCTTCGTGCTGCACGATTTCGACTGGGCGATGATCTACGCCTCGCTGCACTGGGGAACGGCCGAACCGGGAGTCGACACGCTGAGGCCGGCGCCTCAAGCACTGCCGAAATTCAAGTGGATCGGCTTCACCGGCCAGGTGCTACGGCATCCCGAATGGACCACCGAGGCCCATGTCGCCGACCTCCGGCGCCAGATCGATCGCGCGCTGGAACTCGGCTACGAGGTGCTGCTGGCCCGGCTGTGGCCGATGGAGCAGAAGCAGCTCGAGACGGAGACCGGCATGGTGGCCGACAGCCAGAGGCTGGCGGCGCTGCACCGCATGCTGCGCACCGACTACACGGCCACGCTCGCTTTCGACGACCCGGTCGCCGGGCCGTTCCACCGGCTCCGGCGCGCGCCTGGGCGCTAACTAGAGTCTTTCCGATTGAACTTGAAGCGTATTGCACGACCTCATCCTGAGCCGGGCGGGGTAACCCCCGCCCTGTGCCGCGAAGCGGCCGTCTCGAAGGATGGGCAATAGGTACCGCTTGTGTGGCCCATGCTTCGAGACGCCCGGCTGTGCCGGGCTCCTCAGCATGAGGTCTATGTTGTCGAGGGAGTCGGGAGTGATTCTATCTCGATCGGAAAGACACTAAGGCGCCGTGGCCTGCTGGATGCGGCGCTCGTCGAGACCGACCGAGCGCGCCGTGTCGACGATGGCGGCCCAGGTATCGTCGGGCAGCGGCACGCCGTCGGCCAGACGCTTCACCCGCATGCGCTGCTCCGGTTCGCCCGGCACCAGCACTTCGCCACCGGCGCCCGCGGGCTTGGAACTCTTCACGAAGTCGACGTACTTGGCGATGTCGGCAGGGAAGAAGCCCGAGGGATCGAACACCTTGGGATCGACATAGAAGGACAGCATGCCGTTGGCGAAGCGGCCGCGCTTGGGATCGGTCGCGCCATTGCCGCTGAGCGAGCCGCCCAGCATCTCGCACATGAAGGCGAGGCCGGAACCCTTGTGGTCGCCGAATGCCTGGATGGCGCCGGTGCCCTTGCTGTGGTCGCGCGGGCCGGTCGGCGTGAAATCGCCGTAGAGCAGATGCGGATCGGCGCTGGGCTTGCCGTCGGGGCCGATCAGCGCGCCGTCGGGCACCTTCTTGCCGCCCTGGCTCGCCACCAGGACCTTGCCTTCGGCCACGATCGAGGTGGCGAAGTCGAGGATCAGAGGATCGAGGCCCGGACGCGGGATGCCGACGCAATAGGGCGCCGTCGAGAAGCGCCGTTCGACGCCGCCATAAGGTGCCACGAGCACGCTGCCCGAGGCGTTGACGAAATGGATGGAGACGAGGCCCGCCTCGGCCGCCATCTCGGCCCAGTCGCCGACGCGGCCGACGTGGCCCGCGTTGCGCAAGGTCACGGCCGAGAGGCCGTTCTTGAGGCACTTCTCGATGCCGATGCGCACCGCCTGCGGCGTCACCGTCTGGCCGAAGCCGTACTTGCCGTCGACGACGGCGATCACCGGCGTGTCGACCACGACCTCGACCGTGATGTCGGGCACCACCGTGCCGTTCTTCTTCTGGATGGCGTAGCGCGGCACGCGGACGACGCCGTGGCTGTCGTGGCCGGAGAGGTTGGCGCTGACCAGGTAGCGGCCGATCCGGCCGCCCTCCTCCTGCGAACATCCGGCCGACGCAAAGATGTCCGCGACGAAGGCCTCGAGCGCCTTCGCCTTGATGGTGACCGTCATGTCAGCCCTTCGCCCGCTGCAGGGCGGCTACGTAGCCGCGGTTCCAGGTCGGGTTGATCATCACTTCGTTGATGACGATATGCGCCGGCAGGCAGGCGATGTAGCGGATCAGGTCGCCGACATCCTCCGACTGCGCCATCTTCGCACGCTCGGCCTTGGTCACCGGCACCGGCCGCTTGTCGAGGATCGGCGTCGCCACCTCGCCCGGCAGTACGGCGCAGGAGCGGATGCCGTTGACGCATTCTTCCATGTTGAGCGTATGGCTCATCGCCACCACGCCGTGCTTGGCGGCAGAATAGGTGGCGCCGCTCAGCGGTCCCGGGACGCGGCCCGCCACCGAAGACGTGTGGATCAGCAGGCCATCCTTGCGCTTGCGCATCATCGGCAGCACCGCCGTGGTGCAGTAGAAGGCGCTGGAGAGGTTTCCATGGATCACTTCGTCGATGCCCTTGGCCGAGAGCTTGGCGAAGGTGCGATCGAGGATGTTGAGGCCGGCGTTGTTCACCAGGATGTCGCAGCGGCCGTACTTCTTGTCGATCGCCTTGGCGATCTTGGTGACGGACGCGGCCTTCATCAGATCACCCGCCTGTACCTCGGCCTTGCCGCCCGCCTTCTTGATCGTGGCCGCGGTCGCCTGCAGCGGCGCCTTGCGGCGGCCGGTCAGGACCACGGTCGCGCCCTCTTTCGCCAGTGCCACTGCCGCCGCCTGGCCAATACCCGAGCCAGCACCGGTCACCCAGGCAATCTTGCCCGTCAACGTAGCCATCAATGTCTCCTTAATGCTTCGAACAATGCCTCAGTCGGCGATTAAAGCACCTTGCCGGTGCCGTCGTCGATCAGATGCATGTTGCTGAGGTCGGCGCGCAGCTTCATGGACTGCGTGGCGACAGCTCCCGCATTGGGATTGACCCGTCCGCAGATTTCAGCGGCGCCAATGGTGAGGTAGACCATTGTTTCCATGCCCATCGGCTCGACCACATCGATCACCATGTCGAAGTCGTGCTGGTTGGGCTCGGTGTGGGGC
>JAUXRT010000141.1 GCA_030681635.1 Reyranella sp. | reverse complement strand
CTGCTGATGGCCAGCGGCATCACGCCCAGGATGAAGGCCAGCGAGGTCATGATGATGGGCCGGAAACGCAGCCGCGCGGCCTCCATGGCGGCCTCGTAGACCGGCAGCCCCTGTCGATGCCGCTGCGAGGCGAATTCGACGATCAGGATGGCGTTCTTCGCGGCAAGGCCGATCAGCGTCACCAGCCCGATCTGGAAATAGACGTCGTTCTCGAGGCCACGCAGCCAGATGGCGACCAGGGCGCCCAGGACAGCGAACGGCACCGCGGTGAGAACGGCGAGCGGTAGCGACCAGCGCTCGTACTGCGCGGCCAGGATGAGGAACACCATGACGAGACCGAAGACGAAGCCCAGAGACCCCGTGCCCGCCGTCGCCAGCTCCTGGTAGGCCGAGCCGGTCCAGCCGATGCTGTAGTCGTTGGACAGCGTCGTGGCCACGACCAGCTGCATGGCGGCGATCGCCTGGCCGGACGAATAGCCCGCCGCCGGGCTGCCGATGATCTTGGCGGCCGGGAAGATGTTGAAGCGATCGACCGTGTCGGGACCGAGGATGCGGGTGAAGGTCACCAGCTCATTGAGCGGTACCATGGCGCCGCCGTCGGCGCGCACGAAGACATGGCGCAGATCGTCCGGCTTCTCGCGAAAGTCCGCCTCGGACGAGAGGCTGACGCGGTAGGTGCGGCCAAACAACGAGAAGTCGTTGACATAAAGGCTGCCGAACGAACTCTGCATGGTCTCGAAGATGGCGTTGATCGGAATGCCTAAGGCGCGCGCCTTCTCGCGGTCGACGTCGGTGCGATACTGCGGAACCGCGGTCGTGAAGGTGGTCGAAACACCGCGCAGCTCGGGCCGCTGGTTGGCGGCCTGCACCACCTTGTTCACCGCCTCCGACAGCCCGTTGAGCGAACCGCCCGAGCGGTCCTGCAGAAAGAGCTCGAAGCCGCCGGTGACGCTGATTCCTTGGATCGGCGGTGGGTTGAAGCCGACCACAACGCCGTCGCGGAAGTTGGCGTTGATGGCGCCGATCGCGGGTGCCACGTTGCGCGCATCCTGGGCCGGGTCCTTGCGCTCCGACCAGTCCTTGAGCGTAACGAACGAAATGCCGGAGTTGGATTTCAGCGCGCGCGACAGCAGGTCGAAGCCCGAGAAGGTGACGACGTTGGCGACCGCCGGGTTCTTGCGCAGCGCCTCGGTGGCCTTGGCCGTGACCTCGCGGGTGCGCGAGATCGCGGCGGCGGGCGGCAGCACCGTCACCACGAAGACATAGCCCTGGTCCTCGGCCGGCACGAGGCTGCCGGGGATGCGCTGGAACAGGACGAAGACGAGGCCGAGGACGATCACGAAGCCCACGATACCGACTGCCGTGCGCTTCAGCAGAAAGCTCACCCCGCCGGTGTAGCGCGCGGTCACCCAGGCGAAGCCCCGGTTGAAGTAGCGGAAGAAGCCCCGCGGTTCGCCGTGCACCGGCTTCAGGATCAGTGCAGCGAGCGCGGGCGTCAGCGTCAGCGCCACGATGCCGGAGATGACCACCGAAACGGCGATGGTGACGGCGAACTGCCGGTAGAGCTCACCCGCCAGCCCTCCCAGGAAGGAGACCGGAATGAACACCGCGCACAGGACCAGCACGATGGCGACGACCGGCCCCGTCACCTCCTGCATGGCCTGCAGGGCGGCCTCGCGCGGCGACTTGCCTTGCGTCGACATGATGCGCTCGACGTTCTCCAGCACCACGATCGCGTCGTCGACCACGATGCCGATCGCCAGCACCAGCCCGAACAGGGTCAGCAGGTTGATCGAGAAGCCCAGTATGTACATGCCGGCGAAGGTGCCGATGATCGATACCGGAATGGCGATCACCGGGATGATCATCGCCCGTACGTTCTGCAGGAACAGGAAGACCACCAGCACGACGAGCGCGATCGCCTCGACGAAGGTGATGGCGACCTCCTGGATCGAGACCTCGACGAAGCGCGTGGTGTCGAAGGGAATGTCGTAGCGCAATCCCACCGGGAAGCGCTTGGAGATACGGTCCATCGTCTCGCGCACGGACGCCGCCACCTGGAGCGCGTTGGCGCCAGGCTGCAGGTAGACCGCGATGGGAACGGCCGGCGAGCCGTTGAAGGTGCCCGAGAAGCCGTATTGCAGCGCGCCCAGCTCGACCCGCGCCACATCCTTCAGCCGGAGCGCGCCACCGTTCTCCTCCGACCGGATGATGATCTCTTCGAACTGCGTGCGGTCGACAAGCCGGGGCGGCGTCGTCACCGAGTAAGTGAAGACCTGCGGCTTGTTCATCGGCTCCTCGCCGAAGCGGCCCGCGGCGAACTGCGCGTTCTGTTCGCGCACCACGGCGGCAATGTCGGCCGGCGTGAGATTGTACTGCGCCACCTTGTCCGGCCGGAGCCAGATGCGCATGGAATAGTCGGAGGCGCCGAACAGCGAGGCATCGCCCACGCCCGGCAGGCGGCGGATCTCGTCGAGCACGTTCACCAGCGCATAGTTGCTAATGTAGATCGTGTCGTAGCGGCCCTCCGGCGAGGACATGGTCAGGACCTGGAGGATCGAGGTGGACCGCTTCTGCACAACGAGGCCCTGGCGACTCACCTCGCTCGGCAGCAGCGGCAGGGCGCGCTGCACGCGGTTGTTGACGTTGATGGCGTTCTGGTCGGGATTGGTGCCGATCTCGAAGGTCACCGTGAGGCTCATGGTGCCTGAGCCAGTCGAGGTCGACTGCATGTAGATCATGCGCTCGACGCCGTTGATCTGCTGCTCCAGGGGCGCCGCAACGGTGGCGGCAATGGTCTCGGCCGTGGCGCCGGGATAGGTCGCGGAGAT
>JAUXRT010000130.1 GCA_030681635.1 Reyranella sp. | reverse complement strand
AAGTGCGCGGCCTTGCCGATCTTGGCGGCGAGCGCGCGGCCTTTGTCTTCCTGGATGTCGGCGATCACCACCTTGGCGCCCTCGCGGGCCATCAGGATGGCAGAGCACTCGCCGAGGCCCGACGAACCGCCGGTGATGAGGGCCACCTTGCCGGCCAGACGATCGGTCATTGCTTCTTTCCTCCTGCGACGCCGCCGGCGCGCGATTCACGATGGGCGATGTAGGTCGTGGACGCCACGATGATCGCGGCGCCGACAAAGGTCCAGACGTCGGCCGTCTTGCCCCAGACCGCCACGTCCATCAAGGCAGCCCAGACGATGCCGAGGAACGTGATGGATTGCAGGGCGGAAATATCGAGCAGCCGGTAGGCCCAGGTGATGAAGAAGTAGCCCATCGTGCCGAAGAAGCCCGCGGCCACGAACAGGCCGAGTTGAGTGAGCGTCGGCGTCTGCCAGAACCAGATCCCCAGCGGCGTGAAGCAGATCGCGCCGACCACGCTCTGCCACAGCACGACGACGGCGGGCTTGTCGCGGCCGGACACGACCTTGGCGACGAGGTTGGAGCCGGCGATCAGCGGCACCGCCAGCATCATCATCAAGATGCCGGGGTTCATCTCGATGATGCCGGGACGGACGATCACCAGCATGCCGGCGAAGCCGATCGCGACGCCCAGCCAGCGCCGCCAGTGCACGGTCTCGCGCAGGAAGAGCACCGCGCCCAAGGTGACGAAGATCGGGCCGGTGAAGCCCAGCGCCGCCATGGTGGCGAGCGGCAGCCAGACGACCGCCTCGTACCACAGGCCGTAGCCCGGCGTGTGGAAGAGCCCGCGCAGGCAGTGGAGCTTCATGTCGTGGGTGCGCATGCCGTCGATGCCGACGCGCCACCACAGATAAGGGGCGACCAGCAGGATGCCCGCGACCCAGCGTCCCCACGCCACGTAGAGCGGCGGCATGTCGGTCGCCAGCTCCTTGACCGCGCCGTTGAGGAAATTGAAGAACAGTCCGGCGACGATGGCGAGGAAGAAGCCGCGGGCCACCCGCGACGGGATCAGATGACTGAGGGCATCGGGAGCATCGATCGCGGGTGCGGCCATGACGGTCGGGCTTGCCCGTGCCGGCGTCGCCGGTCAAGCACGGTCGCTATTCCGATGCGCGAGCCGGCACACATCTGATTTCAAGGGCGCTCGATTTCTAGCGGGCTCACTTCAACGTGACGCGCAGGAAGTTCCAGAAGCGCGCCTTGGACGGTTCCGGCACGGTCATCTGCTTCTCGCCGCCCTGTCCGTCGATGAAGGAAAATTCCTTGGTCTGCGGATCGAGCCGCTCGAAGCGCAGCGCCATGCTTTCGTGCGCCACGTAGCTGCGCACGGCCGGGCAGGCCGCAATGCCGTCGCCGCCGAGAAAGCGATAGCGGCGGTCGCCGGCCACCAGATAGGGGCTGTCCGGGCCCTGCGTGTGCCAGCAGACGCCGGTGATCGCGGCCTGGGCCTGGAGCCTGACCTCGGTGTAGCGTGACGACTTGGCGACCTCGATCAGGGCCACCGGCAGCTTGTTCTCGGCGAGCTTGAACACGGCTTCTGCCGCTGCCGGCGTGGCGCCGCCAAGCACCAGGATGCTGCAGAGTAGCGCGGCAAGCCGCATGTTCGTTTCCCCCGGACGCGTTGCGGCAGGCTATCACACTTCGAGTCCCCCGGTGGCGCGGCCGGGGTGACGCCGCCGGATGGGGCGCCTAAACTCGGGCCCTGGAGGCTTCCATGGACACAGTGTTCGAGACGACCTCGCCCAGCCGCCGCGCGCTCGATCCCAAGCCCGCCACGCCGGTGCTGTTCGCCCACTTCGTGCTGCGCTCCTCGAACATCCAGGCGATGATCGACTGGTATTCGACCGTGCTGAACATGCATGTGGTCCAGCGCACCGAATACATCTGCTTCCTGACCTATGACGACGAGCATCATCGGCTCGGCATCGTGAACCTGGCCGGCCTCAAGGCGCCCGACACCCAGAACTCCGGGCTGGCGCACGTCGCCTATACCTTCGCCGACATCGGCGCGTTGCTCTCGACCTACGCCCGCGTGAAGAAGCTCGGCATCGCGCCGGCGCGCTGCATCCATCACGGGCCGACGGTGTCGATCTACTATCGCGATCCCGACGGCAACGGCGTCGAGCTGCAGGTCGACCGCTACGCCACCAAGGAGGCGACCGCGGCCTACTTCCAGACCGCGGCCTTCCGGAAGAACCCGATCGGCATCGTGTTCGATCCCGAGGCGCTGGTGCAGGCCTACGAGGCCGGCGCGCCGGAAAGTGATCTGCTGGAAATGCCCGAGGGGCCGCCGGCGGCGGGGCAGTCGCGCTGACCTTTGTCTTTTCTGCACGGCGCGGGCTCCCGCGCCTTCGCGGCTTGTAGTCAAGCCGCAGTGAAGGCGCTGCCGCCCGCCGGCGCGTGTGAACGCGCCTAGAAAAGCCAGACCAGGGCCGAACCACCCATAAGGATGACGACGATGGCGGTGCCGACCATGATCCGGTTGGCCGGGCGATAGGTGTCGTCTTCGATCGTGCGGCCGACATGGAGATAGTGCCAGGTCGCGCCGACCAGCATGACGATTCCCAGGACCACGAGGCCGATGCCGAGCTTCTCGACATGACGGTTGGCGAGGTGGCGGACCTCGGGGAGGACCTGGTGGATTTCCATCAGGAAGAGGGCGAAGCGGTTGATGGCGACGCCCAGGGTCATCACCGCGATGGCCGTGCGGATCCAGGCGAGGAAGGTGCGCTCGTTGGCGAGATGCTCGGTGACGTGCGGGTTCTTCTTCGGCGGGTTTTCCATATCGCGAAGGATCACGCTCCCTGTCCGCCCGTCAAGCCGCCGCCGAGGACTCCGACTGTTTCCGGTCGCGGTCGGCAATCGCCTCGCGGCGGGCGATGTAGGTCGTCGAGCCGAAGATCACGATCGCGCCCACGAAGGTCCAGACCGGCGGCACGTCGCCCCAGATCAGGGCGCCCAGCGCCGAGGCCCAGACCAGTTCCAGGAAGCGCGTGGGCTGGGTGGCGGAAATATCGGCGGTCTTGATCGACCGGTTGAGGGCGTAGTGTCCGGTCGAGCCCAGGATGCCGGCCAGCACGAACAGGGCCAGGTGCATGTCGGCAACCGGCCGCCAGAACCACAAGGCGAAGGGCAGGGTGAACAGCGAGACCAGCAGCGACTGCCACAGCACGATGGTCTCGGGCTGGTCCTGCCGCATCAGGACCTTGGCCATCAGGTAGGAACACGCCGACACAGGTGCTGCCACGAGCAGCAGCAAGCTCGCCGAACTTGCCGAGATGCCGAGTTGCAGCTTGGGATAGAGGACGATCAGAATACCGAAGAATCCCAGCGCGATCGCGATCCAGCGCCGCGCGCGGACGGTCTCCTTGAAGAACAGCATCGCGCCGATGGTCATGAAGATCGGACCGGTGAAGCTGATTGCCGTGATCTCGGCCAGCGGCACCAGCGGCAATGCCAGGAACCAGAGGCCTGAGGCCACGGTGTGCACCAGGTTGCGGCCGATCTGCAGCCGCAGGTTCTTCGTCTGCAGCAGGTGCAGTCCGCCGCGCAGGAGGAAAGGCAGGATGACCACGCCGCCGAAGCAATAGCGCAGGAACTGGGTCTGCCAGGGATGAAGGTCCGCGGTGATGACGCGCGTGATCGCATTGAGCAGGGCGAAGCTTAGGCCGCACAGCACCATCCACAGGATGCCGCGCGTCGTCGGGCCGAGGGCTTCGGCGCTGCGCCGCGCATAGCTGGCGATGGTCATGTCGTTCTGACCTTAACGAAATGGGCCTTAACGAAGCGGGCCTTAACGAAGCGGGCCTTAACGAAACGGGGCGCGACCCGGCAGGTCGCGCCCCGCATTGCTGGCATGAAGCCGGCTTAGTTGTATTTGGCGATCTCGAGACGGCCGACCTGGTCGCGATGGACCTCGTCCGGACCGTCGGCCAGGCGCAGCGTGCGCTGATG
>JAUXRT010000122.1 GCA_030681635.1 Reyranella sp. | reverse complement strand
GGAGCTTCATCTCGCGGAAGATGCCTTCGCGCTGCATTTTCTTCTTCAGGACGCGCAGCGCCTGATCGACATTGTTTTCACGAACGAGAACCTGCACTTCGATCGCTTCCTTCCAAACGGTAAGGGGCCCGGGAAAGCGTTCCAGGGCCGAATGAGAGGCGCGGTTGGTATCACAGGGGGGAACCCTTGGGAAGCCCTCGCCGGGAGCCTATATTTACCCCTATGGATGAATCAAATAGCCCTTCCGACGACCCTGACGCCGGCCTGCGCGACCGTCTGGCCGATGCCATGGCGGCCGAGGCCTCGTTCGACGGCTGGACCCGGACGGCGCTGGCCTCCGGGGCGCGGCGGCTCGATTTACCCCCCGGCGAGGCCGACCGGCTGTTCCCTGGCGGCCCGGTCCAGGTCCTGACCCACCTCAGCCAGCGCGCCGACCTCCGCACCGTCGAGGACATGGAGAAGGAAGGCGTGGGCGCCCTCAAGATCCGTGACCGCATAAAAGGCGCCGTCCGCATCCGGCTGGAGCGGCATGCCGGCGAGCGCGAGGCGGTGCGCCGGGCGCTGGCGCTGCTGTCGCTGCCCTTCAATGCCGGGGTGGGGCTAAAACTTCTCTACAAGACGGTCGATGCCATGTGGTACGCGGCCGGCGATACCAGCACCGATTTCAACTTTTACACCAAGCGCGCCACCCTGGCCGGCGTCTATTCCTCGACCTTGCTCTACTGGCTGAACGACCGCTCCACGGGCGCCGAGGCGACCTGGGCATTCCTCGACCGGCGCATCGACGACGTGATGAAGTTCGAGAAGCTGAAGGCGCAGGTCAGGTCGTGGACCGAGGGGCGGCCCATGTCTAAGCGGACCACGTCGGCGTCACGAAAGTGACATGGCCCATCTTGCGGCCGGGGCGCGCGGTGCCCTTGCCGTAGAGGTGCAGGTGCGCCGTCGGGTCGATGAGGTAGCGCTGCCAATCGGCCGCCTCGTCGCCGATCAGGTTCTCCATGCGCGAGGCCTGAAGCACGTCGACCGAGCCCAGCGGCAGGCCGCAGACCGCCCGCACGAGCTGCTCGAACTGGCTGGTGGCGCAGGCATCGATCGTCCAGTGGCCTGAATTGTGCGGCCGGGGCGCCATTTCGTTGGCGAGCACGCGGCTGTCCTTGGTCACGAACATCTCCAGCGCGACCAGGCCCACCAGCTCGAGGCCGTTGGCCAGTTCGACGCCGAAGCGCTCGGCCGTCGCCAGGATGCCGGCCGGCAGGTTCGAGGGCACGGTGGTCGTGCGCAGGATGCCGTCCCGGTGGTGGTTGAGGCCGATCGGGAAGCAGCGCGTGGTGCTGTCCAGGCCGCGCGCCACGATGGCCGAGATCTCGCCCTGGAAGTCGACCAGCGCTTCCAGCACGCAGTCGCGCCGCCCGAGCTTCTGCCAGGCGGCGGCCAGCTCAGCGCGGGTCGCGACGCGGGCCTGGCCCTTGCCGTCATAGCCCTCGGTGCAGGTTTTCAGGATGCCGGGGAGCGCCGTTGCCGCGGCCACGTCGGCGTCGCTGGCGATCGGCTGGTAGTCGGCGGTGCCGATGCCGAGGCTGCGGAAGAACTCCTTTTCGCGCAGCCGGTGCTGGGCGAGGTGGATCGGCTTGACCCCGGGCCGCACCGGCCTGTGGCGCAGGCATTCGGTGACGGCAGCCTCGGGCACGTTCTCGAATTCGTAGGTGATGACGTCGACCTGGGCGGCGAACCGGGCCAGGGCCGCGGCGTCGTCGTAGGCGCCCTGGACGTGGCCGGCCGAGACCTGGGCCGCGATCGAGCCCTCGGCGTCAGGGGCGTAGACGATGCAGCGGTAGCCCAGCCGCGCCGCCGCCAGGGCGGTCATGCGGCCCAACTGGCCGCTGCCCAGGATGCCGATGGTCGATCCCGGCGGCAGGGGCTTGGAGGAGGGCATCAGCGGTGGGGTTTGGCGTCGTCGGACGGCATCTTGGCAACGGCTGAAGTCTGCCGGTCTCGCCAGCGCTCCACGGCAGCCATTATCTTGACATCGACAAGACCGACGATGGATGCAGCCAGGAGTGCAGCATTGACCGCTCCGGCGCGCCCGATGGCGAGCGTGCCGACGGGGATGCCGGCCGGCATCTGGACGATGGACAGCAGACTGTCCTGGCCCTTGAGGGCAGCACTTTCGACCGGGACGCCCAGTACCGGCAGCGGTGTCATGGACGCGGTCATGCCCGGCAGATGGGCAGCGCCGCCGGCGCCGGCGATGATGACCTTGAGGCCGCGGCCCTTGGCGGCCGAGGCGTAGGCCATCATGCGCTTGGGGGTTCGGTGGGCGGAAATGATGCGGGCCTCGAAGGGGACGCCCAGCGCCTCCAGCGTCTCGGCGGCATGGCGCATGGTCGCCCAGTCGGACTGGCTGCCCATGATGATGGCGACGGGCGTGGAGGTGGTGGCCATGGCGGGAAGCGCTTCCGGAACGCTGGACGGGAAGCGCGCGATCTAGACTGCCCCGTGCCGCACAAGCAAGCGCC
>JAUXRT010000120.1 GCA_030681635.1 Reyranella sp. | reverse complement strand
GGTGGTGATGTGCTTCTGCCCGACCATCAGCAGGACGCGGCCCACGACCTGCATTGGGCCGATCAACGCGATGATGGCCATGACCACCGCAATCGGCACGCCACGATCGCCAAGCAGCGGGATGAGATGAAAGCTCATGGCAGAGAAAGCGAGGCCGTAGCCGGCGAAGGCGACGACGAGCCCCCAGAAGGCCGGCACGCGCACCGCGGCGGCGAGCGGACTCTTCTTCTTCACGCCTTCGACATGCGGCAGAGGGGCGGCGATGGGGATGGCCTCGTCTCTCGGTCCCGGAACGAACAGCCAATGCATGAGCGCGACGCCCAGGATGATCGCGGCCATCACGTCGAGCGTCGGCCGCCAGCCGATGCGCTCGATCAGCAGTTGGGCGAACGGGATGCCGAAGGTGCTGGCAAGGCCGCCGAGAAAAGTCATCAGCAGGATCGCCTGCTTGTAGCGCGGCCCGTAGACGCGGGTGATCACCGCGAAAGCCGGCTCGTAGAGGATGACCGCCTGGCAGGCGCCGAGCCCGATCCACATCACGTAGAAGACCGGCAGCGAGTCGACGCGCGACCACACGACCAGCAGGGCGGCGGCGAACACCGAGCCGCCGGTCATCAGCAGGCGGCCATGGCCGCGGTCGATCCAGGCACCGACGGGAATTGAGGAGAGACCGGCCGTGAGGAGACCGGCCGACAGGGCGCCGAACATCGAGCTGCGCGACCAGCCGAGTTCCTGCTCCATCGGCACGACGAACAGCGGGAAGGTGTAGTAGACGAGGCCCCAGGAAATCAGCTGGCCCAGCGAGAGCATCCAGAGGATGGTCGACGGGCGCTTTCGCCACGGTCCGACTGCCTTGTCTTTCGCCATACTCAAGCCGCCCTTGCCACGCTCTGCAACATGCAGCGTACCGCCCCGCCCGCGCAGAGGATAGATCGATGAGTGAGACCAAGCGCATCAATCTCGCCTTGCAGGGCGGCGGCTCCCATGGCGCCTTCACATGGGGCGTGATCGACGCGCTGATCGAGGACGGAAGGCTGGAATTCGAGGCGGTGAGCGGCACCAGCGCCGGCGCCATGAACGCCGCCATCCTGCTGCAGGGCTGGGCGAACGGCGGCCCCGAGGGTGCGCGCGCGGCGCTGCGCGCCTTCTGGACCGAGCTCGGCTCGATGTCGATCGCGAGCCCGATCCAGCGCACACCACTCGACCGCCTGCAGGGCAACTGGAACCTCGACGATTCGCCCGGCGCGCTGTGGGCCGACCTGATCCAGCGCACGCTGTCGCCGTGGCAGCGCAATCCCCTGAAGTTCGACCCGCTGCGCGAGCTGCTGCGCCGGCACTTCGACGAGAAATCCGTGCGTGCCTGC
The DNA here is from genome assembly GCA_030681635.1 of Reyranella sp. GTDB lineage: Bacteria > Pseudomonadota > Alphaproteobacteria > Reyranellales > Reyranellaceae > Reyranella. The sequence continues at coordinate 1,619 of JAUXRT010000120.1, read as the reverse complement.
CACCAGGTCAAGGCCTTCATCGCCGCCACCAACGTGTCGACCGGCAAGGTGCGGATTTTCACGCGTGACGAGCTGTCGATCGATGCGCTGCTCGCTTCGGCCTGCCTGCCCAATGTCCACGACGCCGTGGTGATCGAAGGCGAGGCCTACTGGGACGGCGGCTTCCGCGGCAATCCACCGATCTGGCCCTTCATCTACAACAGCGAGAGCGCTGACGTGGTGATCGTCGAGGTCGATCCGCCGAGCCGCGAGGGCATCCCGCGCTCCAACGCCGAGATCGCCGACCGGCTGAACGAGATCACCTTCGGCGGCGCACTGATGGCCGAGATGCGCGCCATCGCCTTCGTGCAGGAATTGATCGACAAGGGCGCCATCACCGGCGAGTTCGGCACCCGCCTGAAGAAGCTGCTCATCCATTCCATCGCCGATCCGGCGACGCTGTCGCCGCTGGGCGCCGTCAGCAAATTCAACATCGAGCGGGACTTCCTGGAATTCCTCTTCGCGGCCGGGCGGCAGGCCGCAACCCGATGGCTGGCTTCGACGTTCAACAAGATCGGCGTGGAGAACAGCGTCGACATACGCGCGCGTTTCCTGTGAGATCGCGGCCAACGGCACACCGGACGGAGAGGCGATCATGACGCGGCGGCACTCGAGACTCCCGGCACTGGCCCTTTCGGCCCTGCTTCTTGCCGGCACCGCGGCCGGCACCGCAATCAGCACCGCTCTGGCCTGCACGCGCACGCTCTATGTCGGCGCCGACAACACCGTGCTCACCGGCCGCAACATGGACTGGAAGGAGGACATGGCCTCCAACCTGTGGGCGTTGCCTGCCGGCATGAAGCGCAATGGCGCGGCCGGGCCGAAGTCCCTCGAGTGGACCTCCAGACATGGCAGCGTTGTCGTCTCCGGCTACGAGGCCGGTAGCACCGACGGCATGAACGAGAAGGGCCTGGTCGCCAATCTCCTCTATCTCGCAGAGTCGGAATACCCCAAAGCCGACCCTGCCCGGCCCTACATCTCGATCTCGACATGGGTGCAGTACGTCCTCGACAATTTTGCGACGGTAGCGGAGGCCGTGACGGCGCTGCGCGCCGAGCCGTTCAACATGCTCGCCCCTTCATTGCCCAACGGGGCACCAGCCGCGCTGCATCTGGCGATCTCCGATTCCTCCGGCGACTCCGCCATCTTCGAGTATGTCGGCGGCAAGCTGGTGATCCACCATGGCAAGCAATACACCGTGATGACCAACTCGCCGATCTACAGCGAGCAGCTCGCGCTCAACGACTACTGGAAGGTGATCGGCGGCTTGACCTTCCTGCCCGGCACCAACCGGGCAGCCGATCGTTTCGCGCGCGCCTCGTTCCTGCTGGGCGCGATCCCGACGAAGGCCGACCTGAACTACATCAAGAGCGTTCCGCAGCAATCCTTCGCCTATCAGGCGGTGGCGAGCGTCATGAGCGTACAGCGCGCCGTCAGCGTACCCTTGGGCATCACGACGCCGGACCAGCCCAACATTTCCTCGACCATCTGGCGCACCGTCTCGGACCAGAAGAACCTCGTCTATTATTTCGACTCGGCCACTCGGCCGAACACCTTCTGGGTGTCGTTCGACAAGCTCG
>JAUXRT010000118.1 GCA_030681635.1 Reyranella sp. | reverse complement strand
GAGCTTCACGAAGTAGGTGCCGATGATCGAGGTGATGATGCAGGCGCCACCGATCGCCAGCGGATAGGCCATCAGCTTGGAGACCAGCATCGGGTCCGCGGCGAAGAAGATCGACGCCAAGACCATCGTGGCGACGACCGTCACCGCGTAGGTCTCGAACAGATCGGCCGCCATGCCGGCGCAATCGCCGACGTTGTCGCCGACGTTGTCGGCGATGGTGGCCGGGTTGCGCGGGTCATCTTCGGGAATTCCCGCCTCTACCTTGCCGACCATGTCGCCGCCGACGTCCGCACCCTTGGTGAAGATGCCGCCGCCGAGACGGGCGAAGATCGAGATCAGCGAGGCGCCGAAGCCCAGCGAGACCAGCGCGTCGATCATGTCGCGGCTGCCGCCGGGGACACCCATCTTGAGCAGGATGGCGTAGTAGCCACCGACGCCGATCAGGGCGAGGCCAGCGACCAGCATGCCGGTCACCGCGCCCGCCTTGAAGGCGAGGTCGAGGCCCTGGCCCAGGCTCTTCTGGGCGGCCACGGCGGTACGCACATTGGCGCGCACCGACACGTTCATGCCGATGAAGCCGGTGGCGCCCGACAGAACGGCGCCGATCAGGAAGCCGACGGCCGAATATTTGCCAAGCAGAGCGGCGAGGATGACCAGGACGATGACACCCACGATGGCGATCGTCGTGTACTGGCGCCGCAGATAGGCGCCCGCACCTTCCTGGATGGCCTGGGCAATCTCTTGCATGCGCGGAGTGCCGGCGTCGGCGGCCATGACCCGCGACGCGGTAACGACACCATACAGCACGGCGATCACGCCGCAGCCGATGACGGCCATAAGAACAGAAGACATCGTTTCTAACCTATTGTTTTATCGGCATTTTCAGCCCTGCGCTCGCCGAAGTCATAAACTCCCCCCGGCGCGAGGCGGGCGGAAAATGACAGAACGGCCCCGTCCGCGCAACTGACGCAGTGGGAATAATCCCATTGCGTCAAAGACTTGGCATCAAACGCGGGAAGGATGCCGCAGCCGGAACACCGCGATCACCGCGAGGGCGACGAGAACCATGCCCAGGGCCATGTAGTTGAGGACGGCCCAGCCCTGGAGTTCCAGCACCACGCTCGCCATCAGGCTGGCGACGGTGGTGACGCCGAACACCATGAAATCGTTGAAGGCCTGGGCCTTGCCGCGCTCGGATGGCCGGTAGGTGGTGGTGAGCAGCGTCGTGGCGCCGACGAACAGGAAGTTCCACCCCACCCCGTTCAAGGTGAGCGCTCCCCGGAAGTGCCATTCGGTGACACCCATCAGGGCCACCCCGACGCCTCCGACCAGAACCACGACTCCGGCGATCATCACGTTGAAGATGCCGAACCGGGCGATCAGGTGCCCGGTGAAGAACGACGGCAGGAACATTCCCATGACGTGCACGAAGATCGTGATCGGCGCCTCGGTCCGCGAGAGGCCGCACTGCACGATGGCCAGCGGCGAGGCTGCCATGACGAAGGACATCACCCCGAAGGCAATCATCGAGCCGGCGGCGGCCACCATGTAGGCCGGCTGGGTGACGATCTCGAGCAGCGGCCGCTGCGGGCCGGCGTTGTCCTCGGCTTTCACGGCGGGAAATTCGATGAAGCCCAGGATGACGAAGACGATGGCATGGACGATGACAACGGCCACGAAGCTCGCCTGGAAGAGCGGCATCCAGAGATCGGGCGTGAAATGCGCCAGGGTCGGCCCGAAGATCCCGGCGAGCACGCCGCCGGCGGTCACATAGGAGATCGCCTGGGCACGAAACGCGCCCGGCGCCAGCTCCACCGCCGCGAAGCGATAGAGCTGCATGTTGGCGACGGCGTTGCCGAGGAAGATGCCGCCCAGGCACATCACCGGAAAGCTGCCGATACCGAGCCCGATGGCCGCCAGGGAGGCACCGATCATCCCCATCGCCGAGCCGGTGCGAAAACCGAACTTGCGGCCGCGGCGCATCATCAGCATCGAGGCGGGAAACACCGTCAGCATGACGCCGAGGTGCTGCATGGTGATCGGCAGATTCGCCCACATGTTCATGTCTGGCGAGACGATGGTGAGGACCGCCAGCGCCGACGAGGCAAACATCAGCGTATTGCTGCCCTGGGTCAGGGCCTGGCACATCGCCAGCAGCGCGATGTTGCGCAGCGAACGCCGCGGCAGGCGCGCGGGAGCCGCGGGCGCTTCCTGAAGCTTGATCGAACCGTCCATTGGGCGCGCACTCTAGTCCGGCACCCTTGGCGTCCAAAGCAAATAGCCGTGAACGCCGCGCGTCGGGTGCAGTCCTGCTATGAAATGCGCGGCCCCGCTCGCATCAGAAGTGCCTGTCTTCGTCAGAAATGAACGTAGCCTGCGCGCGGTACCTTCATGGTCTTGCCGTCGACCGTCAGCCGCGTGCCGCCGCCCCGCTCGAAGCGGCCGATCGGCGTCACCTGCACGTCGGCAAGACGCGCCGCCGCCAGCAATGCCGCCCGCTTGCGCGGTGGCACGGCGATCACGAGCTCGTAGTCGTCGCCCCCGCCCAGCACGTTCGCCCACAGCGCCGGGGCGAGGGTCAGCGCCCGCCGGGTGGCCCCGGACAGCGGTATCTGCTCGCGTTCAATATGCACGGCGAGCCGCGACGCGGCGGCGACATGGCCGGCATCGGCCAGCAAGCCGTCGGAAACGTCGGCGGCCGCGCGGGCGATGCCGATCAGGCGCTTTCCCAGCGCGGTGCGCGGCCGCGGCAGCCGGTAGCGGTCCTCCAGCATCTTGCGATCGCGCGCACCCAGCCATTTCAGCCCGCCGCGTGCAGCCAACAGGCCCAGCGCCCCGTCGCCGATCGTGCCGCTCGCCCAGAGTTCGTCGCCGATGCGGGCACCCGTGCGTCCCAAGCCCTTGCCGCGCGGCACGGTGCCGAAGGCCGTGATGGTGATCGTGAGCGGGCCCGGCGTCACGACGGTGTCGCCGCCACAGAGCACGATGCCGTAGCGGCGTTGATCCGCCGCCAAGCCACGGGCAAAGCCCTGGACCCACCGCTCCTGCCAATTCCTGGGCAGCGCCAGCGACAGTTGATAGGCGAGCGGCGCGGCGCCACCGGCCGCAAGATCCGACAGGCACGTCCGCAGCGCCTTTGCCGCCACGCGCTCCGGCGTTTCATCGTCGAGGAAATGAACACCGGCCACGACCGTGTCGGTTTTCACCGCGGTGTCGTGCCGCCGGTCCGAGGCCAGGAAGGCATTGTCGCTTTCGAGACCGCCGGCGCCGGCGAAGCTCCGGGCAAGCGGCGCGAAATGGCGGGCGATCAGCTCGAACTCACCGACGCGCCGGCAGGACGCCATCGTCCGGTCACTTCACGAGTTCGGCCGGTCGCACCTGGCGCGCCACGCGGTCGAGCACGGAATTGATGAAGCTCGGCTCGCCCTGGTCGTAGAAGGCATGCGCGATCTCGACATACTCGTTGATGACCACGCGCGGCGGCACGTCACCCCGGTGAACCAGCTCATAGGCGCCGGCCAGCAGGATTGCCCGCACCAGACGGTCGATGCGCGCCCAGGTCCAATCCTGCGCCAGCGCCGCGGACACGATCTGTTCGAGCTCTTCCTTGTGTTGCGCGGCCCCTTCGACCACGTCCTTGAACAGCGGCCGGTCGGCGTCGCGACGCATGCCGCCCTCGCCTGCCTCACCGGTCCGCACGCCGAGAAACTGCTCGATGATCTCCGCCGGCCCGTGCTGGCCTTCCTGCCACTGGTACAGCGCCTGCACGGCAGCCAGTCGCGCCGCCTGACGGCGACTGGGTGTGGGTTGATCGCTCATGTTTTCCGCCAACGGCGGCCGAGCGCCACCATGGCGAGGCAGGCATGGGCAGCGTCGCCGCCCTTGTCGCCTCTGTCGATGGCGGCGCGCGCCCAGGCCTGATCGGCGTTGTTGACCGTGACGATGCCGTAGCCGATCGCCAGCCGGTCGCGCACGGCGAGGTCCATCAGGCCGCGGGCGCTCTCGCCGCAGACGTAATCGTAATGCGTGGTCTCGCCGCGGATGACGCAGCCCAGCGCCACGAAGCCGTCGTAGTGGCCGGCCGCCAGCGCGATGGCGCCCGGAATCTCGAAGGCGCCGGGCACCACCACGCGCTCGGAAGTAGCACCGTTCTTCCTGATCTCGCGCTCAGCCCCGGCGATCAATGCGTCGGCGATATCGACATAGTAGCGCGACTCGACGATCAGGATGCGCGCACCCTTGACGCCGTCGACCGCCGGTCGGGCTGTCGGGGTTTCCGTCCGTGTCGACATGTTCAGCGCACTACGATTTCTGGGACGGGCGGCCGGGTACGGGCCTCTGGCCGGTGATCTTGAGGCCGAAGCCTTCGAGGCCGACCACGCTCTTCTTGCTGTTGGTCAGCAGCACCATTTCCTTGACGCCGAGATCGATCAGGATCTGGGCGCCGACACCATAGTCGCGCAGCTCCTGGCCGGCCGGCTCGATCGGCTCACCGGCGCGGCGGCGCTGTTCGGCCAGCACGACGGTAAGCGGCTCCCGGATCAGCACGATGATGCCGCGGCCTTCCTTGGAGATCTCACGCATCGAAGCCTCGATCTCGCCGCCTCGCCCGCCACTGCGCTGGCCCAGCGTATCGGTGAAGAGATTGACGGCGTGCATGCGCACCATGATCGGGCCACCCGTTGCGGGGTCGCCCTTCACCAGCGCCACGTGCTGCGCCATCGTCACCTTGTTCACGTACACCACGCAGCGGAAGTCGCCGCCGTAGGTGCTGTCGAGCGCGGTCTCGCTGATGCGCTTCACGATCGAGTCGTAGCGGCGGCGGTAGGCGATCAGGTCGGCGATGGTGCCGATCTTTAGGCCGTGGCGCTGGGCGAAGGTGATGAGATCGTTGCGGCGCGCCATCGTGCCGTCATCGTTCATGATCTCGCAGATCACGCCGGCCGGGGTGAGGCCGGCCAGCCGCGCGAGGTCGACAGCCGATTCGGTGTGGCCGGTGCGCTCGAGCACGCCGCCGTCACGGGCGACCAGCGGGAAGACATGACCCGGCGTCACGATGTCCTGCGGTCCGCACGACGGGTCGATCGCGACCTGCACCGTGCGGGCGCGGTCGGCGGCGGAAATGCCGGTGGTCACGCCCTCGCGCGCCTCGATCGAGACGGTGAAGGCGGTCTGGTGCCGG
>JAUXRT010000107.1 GCA_030681635.1 Reyranella sp. | reverse complement strand
CAATCCCGCCTTTCGCCAACTCTTCACCTCCTTAGGCTTTCCAGATGCCACCACCGCCCAGATCCATGAGATCAACGAGCTGCAACGTGTGTCCGCCTCGGGCGAAACGGCGGCGCGGGTTCTAAAAATGCTCGCCCATGTCGACGTCTCGGCGGAGCTCGCGCAGGTACGCGCGCCGACGCTGGTGTTGCACAGCCGCGACGACGCCTGGATACCGGCCGAGCGAAGCCGGGAGATCGCCCGCGGCATTCCCGGCGCCCGTTTTCAAGAAATCGCCGGTGCCAATCATGTCGTGCTGCCGCAGGGGCCGCTGTTCGACAGCTATATGGCGACGGTCCTGGCGTTCCTCGCGGACCCTTAAAAGCAAAGGGCCGGCGAATGCCGGCCCTTTTCCGTTGAAGCAGTCGAACCTTACTTGGCCGCCTGCACCATGATCTCGACGCTGAGGCCGGGGGCCGCGAGCTTGGCCTCGACGGTGGCGCGGGCCGGCGCGTTGCCGGGGGCGACCCAGGCGTCCCAGACTTCGTTCATCTGGCTCCAGGTCTTGATGTCGGTCAGCCAGATGTTGGCCGACAGGATCTTCGACTTGTCGGTGCCGGCTTCCTTCAGGAACTTGTCGATCTTGGCCAGGATCTGCGCCGTCTGGCCCTTCACGTCGGCCTTGGGATCGTCGGCGGTGAGGCCGGCGAGATAGACCGTGTTGCCATGAACCACCGCGCTCGACATGCGGGCACCGGCATTGATACGTGTGACACTCATGCTCTCTCTCCTCCTTGAAAATCCGAAGCGGGCCGGACCTTAGCAGAGCCTAGATCGCCGCGACGACCATGATTTCGACCTTCATGTTCGGGTCGTTTAGGCGGGCCTGCACGGTGGCGCGGGCCGGTGTTTGGCCCGGCACAGCCCAAGCGTCCCAAACTTTATTCATGGCAGCAAAATCTGCGATATCGCTCAGCCAGATCACCGCGCTCAGGATCTTCGTCTTGTCGCTGCCACCCTTGGCCAGCAGCGAGTCGATCTCGGCCAGTGCCTGCTTCACCTGGCCGGTGATGTCGAGCGAGGTGTCCTCCGGGATCATGCCCGAGAGATACATACGGTCGCCAAAAGCGCTGGCCTCGCACAGCCGCGGGCCGGGGTCGATACGGGTGATGCTCATGTGGTCTGTTCCCTGGCGATGGCGAAAAGATGGACGGGCGCGTCGTGGCCGACGATGGCAACAGGCCCGAGATCGCGGAAGCGCGCCTTGATCTCCGGCGGCAGGCCGCCCTGGCGCTCGGCTGCCTCGATCACGTTGCGGCTCATCAGGATTCCCGCGCCGTGCTGACGGGTCATGGTTTCAAGGCGGCTGGCGACATTGACGGTGTCGCCGATGGTCGTGAATTCGAGCCGGTCGGCGATGCCGACATTGCCCTGGATCACGGCGCCGAAGTGGAGACCGATACCGACCGATACAGGTACCTGGCCCCGCGCCACGCGCCGCGCGCTCCAGCGGTCGACCGTGTCGAGGACATCGACGGCGCAGAGCACGGCATTGCGCGCATCCTCGGGCCGCGACTCCGGCGCCCCGAACACCGCCATCAGCCCGTCGCCCAGGAACTTGTCGATCGAGCCGCTGTGGCGGAAGACGACCGGCACGACCCGCTTGTGAAAGGCGCGAACCGCCGCAATCACCTGCTCCGGCGGAAACTCCTCCATGCGCCGCGTCGACCCCACGACGTCGATGAACAGCACGGCGGCGTTCTGCGAGCGCCCAGCATCGAGCGCCTGAACATCCTCGGCCAGCCGCGCCACGACATGGGGCGAGAAATAGCGGCCGAGGTTGCCGCGCTGGGTCTCGGCCAGCACGGCGCGCTCGACATGGCGGCGGGCCCGCCAGATGGCACCCGCGATCAGGCCGGTGGTGATGGCCAGCAGCACGATCTGGTTG
>JAUXRT010000100.1 GCA_030681635.1 Reyranella sp. | reverse complement strand
GCCCCCTGGTCCCCCTTGGGCGAAGGCCTCTCGGGCGGTGGCCAGCGGGAAGACCGACGAGATCGCCGCCAGCGCCGTCGACGCGCCGACCGTCTTCAGGAACAGCCGGCGCTGGGCATCGACCGGAAAGACCGCCTGCAGCACGGCGGCATCGACGACCCGGTTCCACTGCGCCTCCTCGCCGGCGGGCACGGCCTCGGCCGTCAGTCTGGCGTGGTCGGCCGCCGCATGATTGCCGCCGCAGCCGCAACGCCGCCCCAAGAGGGACTTGGGATCGAACGGGTCCTTGAAAATCGACATGCTTCCTCCGGGCGCTTCGGCGCTTGAGGGCAAGGGAAGCAAGCCGCGTGCCAAGGGTCTCAGATATGCGGAATCTTAAGGCAATCCGCTGGTCGAGCCGGCGACTGCCCATAAACAGGGCAATTCCTCCCGATTCGTTATGCGAAATTCTGCGACTCGAATCTTAGCGCTGGGGATTAAATTTATGGAATCGCTGACTCTTTCCCCGATTTCCGCTCCATTTCTTATTGCGCCCCAACTCACCCTTATGGCAGGCTACAGCTTGTGGGTTGTTGGGTGCCCACCACGATATATCGGCCACCCGCCTCAAGAATGGTTCCCCCAGGAACCGCATGGCGGAAATGGTTGGGGAGTGGGTCGATGGCGTTATCGCGACACGAGCGGACCAGACGAAAAGTCGATTTGAACCCGCTCGAGATGATCGAAAGAGTCGTCTCCGACAATGATTGGCCCTTCGACCGCACCTCCGACCGGGAAATCGCCGTCGAGGTCGCCGGCCGCTGGTGCGACTACCGCATGTTCTTCAGCTGGCGCGACGATGTCGAGGCGCTGCACTTCACCTGCGCCTACGACGTCCGCATCCCGGCCGAACGCCACAGCGAAATCCATGTCCTGCTGGCGCTGATCAACGAGAAGATGTGGCTGGGCCACTTCGATCTGTGGACCGAGGAAGGCCTGCCGATGTTCCGCCACGCCATCCCGTTGCGGGGCACCTCGGGCCTGATGCCCGACCAGCTGAACGACCTCGTCGAGGTGGCGATCACCGAGAGCGAGCGCTTCTACCCCGCCTTTCAGTACGTCGTGTGGGCCGGCAAGACGCCCGCCGACGCGCTGACCGCCTCGATCCTCGAGACGGTCGGCGAAGCCTGACCCGAAAACAGGGACTCTCCGACGCCCCCTCTCGTTCAAGAACAATAAACGTCACTGTTCGGATTGTCCCCGCGGCGCCGGCCCCCCAGGCCGGCGCCGCATCCATTTTGGGTTATAGTCGTCCCATCCCATGACCCCCCTTTTGATCCCCTATCCCGAAATCGACCCGGTGGTGATCCAGCTCGGGCCCTTCGCCATCCGCTGGTACGCGCTGGCCTATATCGCAGGCCTCGTCATCGGCTGGCGGGTCATGCGGCGCGTCTGCACCGAGCCGCCCAAGATTCTATCGCCACTCAAGATCGACGACTTCCTGCTGTGGGCGGCGCTGGGCGTCATCCTCGGCGGCCGCATCGGCTACGTGCTGTTCTACAAGCCGGGCTTCTACATCGAGCATCCGCTGGCGGTGCTGACCCTGTGGGAAGGCGGCATGTCGTTCCACGGCGGGCTGCTGGGTGTGGTCGCGGCCATCCTGGCCTTCGCGATCCGCAACAAGACCGATCCGTTCATGCTGTCTGACCTGGTGGCGATCGTGGCGCCGATCGGGCTCTTCTTTGGCCGGCTGGCGAACTTCATCAACGGCGAGCTGTGGGGCCGCGTCACCGACGTCCAGTGGGCCATGCTCTTTCCCCGCGGTGGCCCGCTGCCGCGCCATCCCAGCCAGCTCTACCAGGCCTTCTTCGAGGGCGTGCTGCTGCTGCTCCTCGTGGCCGCCGTGTGGAAGCTCACCGACGGCCGCCGCCGTCCCGGGCTGCTGACCGGCGTGTTCTGCGCCGGCTATGGCGTGGCGCGAATTGCCGGCGAGTTCTTCCGCGAGCCCGACGCCCATCTCGGCTACCTGTGGGGACCGCTCACCATGG
>JAUXRT010000094.1 GCA_030681635.1 Reyranella sp. | reverse complement strand
GGTGGCCCGTCATACGGGCCGGAGGGGTCGTGAGCCGCACCGGTGGCCCATGACCCCATCGCCCTCGTAGGACGAGGGCACTTCCCCTTGCCGGAGTCCGGCAAGGGGAAGAGGCTCAATCTCAGCGCAGCGGCGGCGGGTACATCTGGCCGCCCTGGTTCCACAGGGCGTTGATGCGACGGCCGAGCTTCAGCGACGAGCCCATGCCGAGATTGCGCTCGTAGCTCTCGCTGTAGTTCCCGACCTGCTTGACGATGTTGTAGGCCCAGTCCTCGTCGAGGCCGAGCGCCTTGCCGTTGCCCGGCACGACGCCCAGGAAGAGCCGTACCTCCTGGTCGGCTGAGCGGCGCTCCTGGTCGACGTTGGCGCGGGTGATGTCGCGCTCCTCGGCCTCGAGCATGGCGTAGTGGGTCCACCGCACCACCTCGCGCCAGGCGCTGTCGTTGTCGCGGACATAGGGACCCAGCGGCTCCTTGGAGATGATATCGTTCAGCATGGTGTAGCCCTCGGTCTTGCCGCGGCGCACCAGCGCCGCCGCCAGCGCGGTGGCGTCCTGGGTCACGGCGGCGCAACGGCTGGCGAGGAAGGCGTCGAACATCGCATCGGGCGTGTCGAAGCCGAGCGGCATGACGGTCATCTTGCGAACGCGAAACCAGTTCATCATGTTGGCTTCGTGCGTCGTGCCCCGCGTGAAGCAGATGGTGGCGCCGCCCAGCAAGGCCAGTGACTTGACGTTGAGCTTGCTGGGAACGACGAAGGCCTGGCCGTCGAAATAGTTGATGGCGGCGTAGGTCACCTTCAGGCCGGCATCGCGCTGCAGGGTGACGGTGGAATTGCGGGCGAGCACGTCGATCTCGCCGGCTTCCAGAACCTGGAACCGCTGCTGCGCCGTCACCGGCACGTACTTCACCTTTTTGGCGTCGCCCAGGACCGCCGCCGCGACCGCACGGCAGAGGTCGACGTCGAGGCCCTGCCACTCCTTCACGGCATTGAAGAGCGAAAAGCCCGGTGCCTGCCCGTTGACCCCGCAGATCAACTGGCCGCGCTTCTTCACGGCGTCGAGGGTCGACTCCGCCGACGCCGGCATCGCGAACAAGGCCGCTCCCAGTGCGGCCATGACCCAGGCGACGGACGCGCCAAAACCGCGGTTGATGATGTGCATGGCCTTACCCCCAAAAACGCCTGACGCCACGTTCGATCACCTTGGCCCGCCTGGCAAGCCGTTCGCGTAGCGATTGGATTGTAGGGCCGGCTGGTCCGGGCGGTTAGAGCGGCCGCCGGAACGTGGCAAGATCGGCGCCTGAGACAGCGCTGAGCAGGAGACATCGATGGCGACCATAGAGACGGCCCTGACGCGGCTGCTGGGAATCCAGCATCCGATCCTGTTGGCCCCGATGGGGTCGGCCGCCGGCGGGAAACTGGCCGCCGCGGTGACCCATGCCGGCGGTCTCGGCATGATCGGGTCGGGCTATGCCGATGACAAAGCGATCCGGCGGGAACTCAGCGAGGCGGGCAATGCCCGCGTCGGCGTCGGCTTCATCCTGTGGGCGCTGGACAAGAATCCCGCGGCGCTCGAGGTCGCGCTGGATGCGAAGCCGGCGGCGGTCATGCTGTCGTTCGGCGATCCGCAGCCCTACGCGGCGCGCATCAAGAAGGCGGGCTGCCGGATCATCTGCCAGGTGCAGACGCTGGAACAGGCAAAGCAGGCGGCGGCGGCCGGCGCCGACATCATCATGGCGCAAGGCCGCGACGCGGGCGGACATGCGGGCACGACACGCGGCACGATCGGGCTGGTCCCGGCGGTCGTCGATGCCGTAGGCCCGATCCCGGTCGTCGCGGCCGGCGGCATTGCCGATGGGCGGGGGCTCGCCGCGGCCCTGTCGCTGGGGGCTTCGGGCGTATCGATGGGCACGCGCTTCACCGCCACGGTCGAGTCGCTGTGGGATCAGGCCATGAAGGAAAAGGCGGTGGCGTCGGGGGGCGATCAGACCGCGCAGACGAGGGTCTTCGACATCGTCCGTGGCGCCGCCTGGCCCGCGATCTATCCCGGGCGGGTGCTGCGCAACGACTTCTTCGAGCAATGGCACGGCAAGGAGGAGGCGTTGCACGGGCAGCAGAAGCAGGCCGAAGCCGGCTATCTGGCAAGCTCTGCCAATGATTTCGGTCAGCGCGTGATCTGGGCCGGCGAGAGCGTGGATCTGGTGCGCGATATTCCCACCGCGCGCGAGGTGATCGAGCGGATCGTCGATGAGGCGGCCCAGGTCCTGCACGGTGGTGCCGCGCTGGTGCGCGGATAATTTTACGCAAAAGAGGACATTCCAAGATGGCCAAGACTCCGGGCGGGAAGAGCAAGGGCAAGAAGGTCGCCGTGGTCGTGGGCGCCACTTCGAAATGGCAGGCCGATGGCCGTAATACCAAGCTGGCCCATGGCAAGGCGGTCGATGACAGCGACCTGCCGGTCGGCGTCCGCTGGGGCATCGGCGGCGCCATCGCGCAGAAGTTCGCGGCCGAGGGGTTTTATGTCGTGCTGACGACCCGCGCCGCGGCCAATGCGGCGGGGCTGGCGGCGGCGATCCGGGACCAGGGCGGCGATTGCATGATCGTCGAGCTCGACCTCTCGAAACAGGACTCCGTCGCCGCGGCCTTCGCCACGATCCGCAGCGACGCCGGCGATCCGCATGTCCTCGTCTACAACGCGGGCTATCTCGAAGGGCGCGACCTGCCGCCGGAGAAGGAGCTGCTGGAACATATCCCGATCGAAATGTTCGACACCGCCCAGCACATCGCCAGCCGCGGGCCTTTCCTGGTCGCCAAGGAAGTCCTGCCGGCGATGCGCAAGCGCGGCGAGGGGTCGTTCTTCTTTTCCAACAATTCCAGCTCGCTGCGCGGGCGGAAGCGGATGACGGGGCAGTCGCTCTACTATCCGCGCGTGATGATGCGCACCCTGGCGCAGGTGTTGACCGAGGAATATTCCGAGCATGGTGTGCATGTCGCCAACGTGGTGATCGACGGCCTGATCGATTCGCCCGGCACGCACGCGCTGCCGCACGCCCGGCAGAACCCCGATCGGGTGATGAATCCGGTGAAGATCGCCGAAGCCTTCTACTATCTGCACACCCAGGACCGTTCGGTCTGGACGCACGAGCTGCAGCTGACGCCGTTTTCGACCAAGCCGAGCTACTGATGACCGATTTTAAGCGACTGACGAGCGCCCTCGACGGCAACCCGGCCTTGCAGCGTCGCGCGGCGCTGGCGTCGCTGTCGATCAAGGTGCTGTGTGACGGGGAGGCCACCACCGTGAAGGTTGGCGGGCGCGTCGAGGTTGGCCCTGGCGCCGTTTCGGACGCGGCCTTCAGCCTCGCCACCACCGCCGCCAACTGGGCCGAGTTCGCCAAGCCGGTGCCGGCTGTCGGCTTCCAGAGCCTGGTCGGCATGCAACGCATGGGGCATCTGAAAGTCTCGGGCGACATGGTGGCCTACGGCCGCAACCTGATCTTCCTCGAACAGCTCTTTGCGGCGTTGCGTCCCGACGCGCCGGCCGAGACGGTCGCGCCGGTCGGTGAGCCCATGATCGAGCCGGCGATCGGGCGCTACCTCAGGCTCGATCTCAACGGCCAGCCGCATCGCATTTACTTCGAGGAAGCGGGAGAGGGGATCCCGCTGGTGTGCCTGCACACGGCCGGCGCCGACGGGCGGCAGTATCGTGCGCTGCTGAACGACGATGAGATCACCGAGCGTTTCCGCGTCATCGTGTTCGACCTGCCGTGGCACGGAAAATCCTCGCCGCCCCAGGGCTTCGAGCGCGAAGCTTATAAGCTCACGACCGATCTCTATGTCGACACGGTGATGGCCGTGTGTCGTGCGCTAAAACTCGAGCGGCCGGTGGTGATGGGCTGCTCGATCGGCGGCCGCGCCGTGCTGCACCTGGCGCTGCGCCATGGCGATTACTTCCGGGCGGCGATCGGGCTGCAGTCAGCGACGCATGCCGAGGCCGGCGCCGATACGCGGCTGCGCGATCTCGGTGTGCTGTTCCGGCCCGACGTGCACGGCCAGGAAGCCGCCGCCGGCTCGGTGGCCTGCCTGATCTCGCCGACGTCTCCCAATGCGGAGAAGTGGGAGACGCTGTGGCACTACATGCAGGGCGGGCCCGCGGTGTTCATGGGCGACCTGCATTACTATTTCGCCGAGGGCGATCTCCGGAACGGGCTGCTGGACGGGCTCGACACCAAGAAGTGCCCGCTCCATCTGCTGACCGGCGAATACGATCTGTCGGCCACGCCTGAACTGACGGCGGAACTGGCCAAATTGGTGAACGCCACGTCGTTCCAGGTCATGGAGGGGCTTGGCCACTTCCCGATGTCGGAAAACCCGCAACAGTTCAGGCGCTATCTGCTGCCGGTGCTGGGGCGCATCGCCGGCTAATCGTCGCGGCTGGTGACCATTTGGTTGCCAAGGGGCGGGCGTTCTTATAATCGCCCCAATCTCGGCCGACAGCAGACATTCCGGCCTCCACATCAGGATTATGATGCGAAACGATCGCGTGACAATCGGCGTCCTCTGCGCGGCAACGCTGCTGGGCGGCTGCGGCTGGTTCGACGGCAGCGGCGGCATCCCGCCGCATATGAAAGAGGCGCGCCCGGGCGCCGACCGCGCCGCGCCTGTGCTCAAGGCGCTGCCGCCGCCGGAGGGCAATCGTCCGCACGAAGCCGGCGTTTCTCCGGCCGACCAGGTGGGCCGCGGCACTGTCGCGATCGGGTCGACGGTTCCGGACAAGGGCGGTCAGAAGGCCCAGAGGGAAGAGGCGGAGAAGCAGGCGAGCGACCTCTCCCGCAAGGCGCGGGAACGGCGCGCCGAGCGTGACGCCGCCAACGAAAAGGCTTCGGCGCCCGCCCGGGTGTCGCCAGAGGCACCACCCGCGGAATCTTCACCCGCAGAATCATCGCCCGCCACGCCACCGCCCGCACCACAGCAGGATTGACCGCGCGCTTCGGCGGCTGGAGACTCCCTTCCGCGTAAAAATGGAAGTGGGGAAGGCCGTCGTGGCGCAATGACAGACTGGTCGGTTCTCCTCGCGCGCAAACCCGTCGCCGACATCGTTGCCGCCGCCGACTCACCCGGCCGGCGCGTCCCCAGGGTCCTCGGTCCGGTCAGCATCGCCGCCATGGGCGTGGGCGCCATCATCGGCGCCGGCATCTTCGTGCTCACCGGCACGGTCGCGGCTTTGAACGCCGGGCCGGCGATCGTGATCTCGTTCCTGCTGGCCGCCGTCGCCTGCGCGCTGGTCGGCCTCTGCTACGCCGAGTTGTCGTCGTTCCTACCCGTGGCCGGCAGCACCTACACCTATACCTACGCGACCCTGGGCGAACTCGCGGCCTGGGTGATCGGCTGGGACCTGATCATGGAATATGCGCTGGGCGGCGCGGCGGTGGCCGTCGGCTGGTCGGGCTATCTCACGAGCCTGCTGGCGATGCTGGGCGTGGCGCTGCCGCCGCAACTGGTGGCGGCGACGGGGCAGATGGTGGTGCTGGCCGACGGCACGAAGGCCGCCGCCATCGCCAACCTGCCGGCGGCCGCCATCGTGCTGCTGCTCACCGTGCTGCTGGTCGGCGGCACCAAGGAATCGGTGCGGCTCAACAACATCATGGTCGCGGTCAAGCTCACGGTGGTGGTGGCCTTCATCGGTCTCGGCGCCTTCTACGTGAACAGCGCCAACTGGCAGCCGTTCGTGCCGGCCAACACCGGCGAATACGGCTCGTTTGGCGTGAGCGGCATCCTGCGCGGCGCCTCCATCGTGTTCTTCGCCTATATCGGCTTCGATGCGGTCTCGAACTGCGCCCAGGAGGCGAAGCGGCCGCAGCGCGACATGCCGATCGGCATCCTGGGCTCGCTGGGCGTCGCCACCGTGCTCTATGTGCTGGTGGCGGGCGTGCTCACCGGGTTGGTGCCCTATGCGCAATTGAACGTACCCGATCCCGTGGGCAAGGGTGTGCGCACCATGGGCCACGAATGGTTCTCGGTGTTCATCGAGCTGGGCGCGCTGATCGGGCTCACCACCGTGATCCTGGTGCTGCTCTACGGCCAGAGCCGGATCTTTGCCACCATGGCCAGCGACGGGCTGCTGCCGGAGGTGGCGGGCCGGCTGCATCCCACCTTGCGCACGCCGTGGATCAGCCAGATCACGGTGGGGATCGCGGTCGCGGCCGTGGCGGCGGTGGCGCCGATCGACACGCTCGACGAGCTGGTGGGCGTGGGCACGCTGTTTGCCTTCATCCTGGTCTGCGGCGCGGTGATCTATCTCCGCCTCATCGATCCGCACACGCACCGGCCGTTCCGCGTGCCGTATGTGCCGTGGGTGCCGATCCTGGGGATCCTGGCGTGCCTCGGCCTGATGTCGGGCCTGGCGCCCTCGACATGGCTGCGTCTCGTGGGCTGGCTGGCGATCGGGCTGGTCGTCTATTTTGCCTACAGCCGCTACCACTCGCGCCTGATGAACAAGTGACCGCCTACGCCGGCCTGTTCGCGGCCTCGTTCCTGGCCGCCACGGTGTTTCCCTTCCAGTCGGAACTGGTGCTGCTCGGCCTGCTGCTGAGCGGCGACTATCCGTGGCCGGCGCTGCTGGCGGTGGCGACGGTGGGCAACGTGCTGGGCGCGGTGGTGAACTGGGCGCTCGGCCGGTTCTTCCTTCACTTCAGGGACCGGCGCTGGTTTCCGGTCAAGCCCGAGACCTATGCCAGGGTCGAGCGCTGGTACGCGCGCTACGGCGTCTGGTCGCTGCTGTTCGCGTGGGTCCCCCTCGTCGGCGATCCGCTGACCGTGGTGGCGGGGGCCTTGCGCGCGAACCTGGTGCTGTTCGTCGTGCTGGTGACGGTGGGCAAGCTCGGCCGCTACGCCGTGCTGGTCGCGGCCACTCTCAATTGGATGTAAGGCCTAGTTCTCGAGCTTCTTCTTGAGCAGCTTGAAGGCCTGGTCGAAATCGAGATCGTACTTCTTGCCGTCGGCGCAGATGGCGTCGTCGACTTCGAACTTGGCGCCTTGGGAACTGCTGGTGTCGAATTCCATCTTGCCGCCGGAGCAGCCCTCGGCCGCGACAGCCTCGACAAGGCGTGCGCGCTCCGCATCGGTTACCGGGCGGTCGGCGAGGGCGGCGCCGCCGGCCAAGAAGAAGAGTGCCGACGCCAACATCACGGTACGCATGAATACTCTCCCAACTGCTCAATCTTCCTTGTGCCAGAAGCCCAGCAGGAACTGCGGTCCCTTGCGGCGGTTCGGCCCGGCGTCGGCCTGGATGTCGGTGAGCGAGACGCCGCGCCTGCTCATCAGCTTCTTGGCCACGACTCCGAGGATGACGAAGGGTACCAGGTAGATCGCCAGGACGGTGAGGGCTTCCAAAGAATACCTGCTTCCTAAAAATGAGCTTCCGCGGCAACGGGCCAGCGTGGGACTTCGTTGATCGAGGTCTGCGACTTGAAGTCGGCGAGGCCGCGGGATGTCGCCAGCTGCTCCAGGTTCCGGACTTCCCAGAAATAGAGGAACGGTCCGTCCTTCGCCTCGGCGGTCGGCGGACGCCGCGCGGGATCGGCGTACTTGCCGCTGCGCGGCCCGCTTTCCACGGCATGCACGATGGAGCCCAGCGTGCCGGTCCATGTGAACTGGCCGGGCTTGAACAACGGGTGCGGCGGGATCGAGGCATAGATGAACACCGGCAGGCCGACGGGCAGCTTGTCGAGGCCCTCGTGGCTGCTGCCGAAGAAGACGCTGGCGGCGAGGCCGGGCACGCTGTTGGCCGATTCGAGGTGCACGCAGGGCACGGGAGCCAGGACGACCGGTCGGATCATGGGTTTTCCCTCCCCAAAGGGACCGCACAGTGGACCATCGGCGGCCGTCCGCCTAGGACGCGCTGAGGCCCATCCTGGCGAATTCGTCGGCGATGTCGGGCTGGAGCGCCTTTGCAGCCGCTATGTCGGCGTCGCCGCCCTTGTGGTTGCCGGTGCGGCGGCGGGCGATGCCGCGGCCGTAAAGCGCGATCACGTTGCCGGGCCGGACGCCCAGCACCTGGTCGAAATCCTGCAGGGCGCGGCCGCTGTCGCCCTTGCGCAGCCACGCCATGCCGCGCGCGGCCACGGCATCGACGTCGTCGGGTTTTAGGCGGAGCGCGGCGTCGAAGCCGGCGATGGCCTTGTCGTACTGGCCGAGCCCCATCAGGGCGAGACCGCGATTGTAGAGCGCGTCGACGTCGTCGGATTTCAGGCGCAGCGCCTGGTCGAAATCCTCCAGCGCGCGGGCGTCGTCGCCCTTCAGGCGCCAGGCGATGCCGCGGTTGTTGTAGGCGTCGGCGAGATCGGGCTTGAGCCGGATCGCCTGGCCGTAGTCCTGAATGGCGCGGTCGAGTTGGCCCGTGGCCGCCAGCGCCAGGCCACGATTGTAGAAGGCGGTGCCGGTGTCGCGCGGCGTCTCGCGGGCCCAGCGGATCACGGCGTCGCAGCCCTGGATCGTCCGCGCCGGGGTGGCCTCGCCGTAGCACCAGCGGTTGAACTGCGTATAGCCCTGCGCACTGGCCGGCGGGCTGGCGTGGACGGCCAGCAACAGTGCGCCGACAGCGAAGGCGGGGGCGAGGCGGTGGGGCATCGCTAGCGCACCGCGACGCCGATCAGCGATTCGTGGAGCCAGAACACCGCGACATAGGCCACGGTGCCGATCAGGATGACGACGGCGTCGGCGGCCTTGAAGCCCTGGACCGCGGGCGCACCCAGGTCGCCCCGGCGTTTGAGCGCGATGCGATCGTAGACTGCCCAGGCGAGCAGGCCGCCGAACAGCAGCATCGAGCCCAGGTCGCCGTTCACGAGCAGGTGCGAGAGCGCCCAGGCCTTGACCGCCACCAGCATGGGATGGCGCAGCACCGACTTGATCTTGCCGGGCGGCGCGTAGGTGGCGGCCAGCGCCACGAAGGCGAACCACAGCAGGAAGAGGGCGATGGGATGGAAGATCGCCTGCGGCGGGTTCCAGACCTGGATGTAGCCGGCGCTGCGGTAGCTCGAGAAGCCCCAGACGATCAGCACCAGGCCGACCGCCGAGACCAGCGAGTAGAGGCCCTTGTAGCCGCCTTCGCCCAGCCGCCCGATCAGCGCCGCCCGTGTGCCGCGCAAGGTGGTCAGCGTGTGGACGCCGAGGAAAAGGACAAGGCCGAGGATGAGGAGGGTCATGGGATCAGCCGAAGTCCTCGGTTGAGTGCTTTGGCTCGTAGCCCGCGTCGCAGCCCAGCACTTTGGTAAAAGTCTCGTCGACCAGGCGGGCGACGTCGGCGGGTTCGTTGCCGGCGGTGCCGACAGTGGCGAAGGCGTTGGCGTCCCAGTCGACCAGCTCGAGCTCCATGTCCTCGAGTTCTTCCAGGGCACCGCTCAGCTCCAGCCGGGTGAGCGGCTCCTCACTGTAGGGATAGGGCGAGATATTGATGGAATCGGCCATGACCTGGATCGACACGTCGGTGCCGCCGGCGTTCACCGCCTCGAGCGTGCAACAAAGCATGCCGCTTTCGTTGGGCAGCCCGTAGATGTCGGCGATGGCCGCCACGATCGCTTCCACCTGACGCTGCGCCATTCCCGTCCCCTGACTGACACCGATCCGGGCGTTCCCGCCCCGGCCGCAGGGACATCATGATTTCGGACCCGCGGCGGGGCAACCTTCGCGAGTGCCCCCACGTTGCCCGTGGACCCTCCCCAGCAGGGGTGGTCCGAGGGAGATCATGCGACGGTTCAGGGTCATTTTTCTTGCGGCGCTTCTGCTTTCCGGCACGTCCGCGCTGGCGCAGCAACAACGCGCGTTCAGCCGGGTACAGGACTGCGCGCCCGCGGAACCCGATTCAGTGCAGATCAGCTGGACCGCGCCCTGCGACGGCGACGGTTGGCTGTTCGATACCGAGACCGGCTGCCGGATGTCGGACTGGCATCCGGAGCCGGAAGACAGGGTGACGTGGAGCGGCACCTGCAGCGCCGGGCTGAAGCACGGCAAGGGCACCCTGCAATGGACCGAGCACGGCCAGGCGATCGACAAGTTCGAGGGGACCTACCGATTCGGCCGGCGCGAAGGCTTTGGCCGCTACGTCTGGAATGAGAACCATCGCTTCGAGGGCAACTATGCCGACAACGTGCCCGACGGCCATGGCACGCTGCAGATTGCCGGCGAGACGCTGGCGGGACAGTGGCACAACGGCTGCTTCAAGGACGGCGGGCGGGTCGTGGCGATCGGCGTGCCGCGCACCTCCTGCATGGCCGGCGAGGACCGCCCCATGCGGTCAGCGCAGCAGTAGGTCAGCCCACCCGGATCAGCCCACCCGGATCAGCCCGAGGCGGCTGGGTCGGCGCGTCCGAAGGATTTGACCTTGCCGTCGTCGTAACAGACGACGTAGCGATTGGTCATGGTCCACGGCGTGCGGCTCCAGAAGTCCTTCAGGACCGTGTAGTAGGAGCATTGGCTGCCGGGGGCATGCGCCACGGTTTCGGGCTCGCCCAGGATGCTCTGCACCTGATCCGGGCTCATGCCGGCCCTAACCTCGCCCACGGTCGAGGAAGTGACGCAGCCTAGAAGCAGACTTGCTGTCAGAAAGATCGGCATAAAGCGCGACATGCCGATATTTTACGCCGAGCCTCCCGGGGCGGGAAGCCCTCCGTCAATTCTATATTTGGCTGATGTCTAGATCATGTAGAGGGCGATCCCGACCAGGCCGCTGGCCACGATCGGGATGGCAGGATTGATCTTGGTGAACATCAGCAGGGCGAAGACGCCGACGGCGAGGGCGATGCTTTGCGCGTCGGAGAGCGCGCCCCGGGCCAGCACGATGCCGCCGGCCAGCACCAGACCGACGGCCACCGGGCCGAGGCCGCGCTGGATGGCTGGCCGCCACGGCCAGTTGGCGAGACGGTTCCACAGCCGGCCGATGCCGAAGGTGAGGAGGCCGGTCGGCAGGATGAAGGCCACAAGCACGACCGCCGCGCCGGGGAGGCCCGCGACCTGGGCGCCGATCGAGGCCACCATCATCATGTTGGGGCCGGGCGCGAGCTGGCCGAGGCTGTAGTAGTGCATCAGTTCGGGGAAGGTCACCCAGTGATAGGTGTCGACCGTGAGCTGCTTCAGCTCCGGGAACGCGGCCATGCCGCCGCCGACCGTCAGCAGCGAGAGGTAGCCAAAGACAGTGGCCAGATCGAGGAACTGCTTCATGGGGCAGGATCCTTCGGTGGGACATCCTTGGCTTTCCGGGGGCGGTGCCACCAGATGGCGATCGCGGCCATGCCGACCAGGACATAGGGCACCGGCACGTGAAAGAGCGCGACCAGCAC
>JAUXRT010000092.1 GCA_030681635.1 Reyranella sp. | reverse complement strand
TCGGCAGCGGCATCGTCGAGCGAGGCTTTCAGCAGCGGCATGGGATCGGGCGGCGCCGGCGGTGGTGGCGGTGGCGGCTCCGCTTCGAGCATGACGACCTTGGCCGACGGCTCGACCGGTGCACAAGTCCGCAGCAGCCACGACGCTATCAGCAGGGCCAGGATGAACAGCAGGCCCATCAGCAGTGCGGCCAGCCAACGCGGCCAAGCTTGGGTGGAACGCGCGGTCATTGCTCAGGTGAGCATACACCCCCGCCCGGTCACGTCGCGCACGCGACGGAGATTTAATCCGCGGCGGCCGCCTTCTTTGGCCCCTCCGCCGCCGGAAAAACGACGCGATCGTCGGTGCGGCAGTAGCGGTCGGCGAACATGCGGCCAATCGGATGGTAGCGGTCCATGTGGACGCGCATCGCCTTGGGATCCCACAGCTCGTCGCGGATGTGGAAGCGCAGCCCCTCGCCCAGGATGAGCTGGCGGTCTTCCTTGACGTTGATCACCTGCCAGGTCTTGCATTCCATCGCCCACGGCGCATCGGCCAGCCGCGGCGGCTTGACGTCGACCGAGGGCGCGAGCTTCAGGCCAAGGTAGTCCGGCTCGCCGACGTCGGGCGGAAAGTCGCCGCTCGAATCGTGCATCGCCCGCGCCAGTGGCTCGTCGGTCAGGTTGACCACGAACTCTCCGGTGCGCTGGATGTTGAGCCAGGTGTCCTTCAGGCGCCCGTCCGGCCGCTTGTTGACGGCAAACATGCAGAGCGGCGGGTCCTCGGCGAAGACGTTGAAGAAGCTGAAGGGTGCCGCATTCACCACGCCGGTCGGGCCCAGGGTCGTCACCCAGGCGATCGGGCGCGGCAGCACG
Organism: Reyranella sp.; assembly: GCA_030681635.1. Lineage (GTDB taxonomy): Bacteria > Pseudomonadota > Alphaproteobacteria > Reyranellales > Reyranellaceae > Reyranella. The sequence continues at coordinate 11,617 of JAUXRT010000092.1, read as the reverse complement.
AAGGCGGTCAGGATCTTGTAGCGGTCGTGGTGATTAACGTCGGCGACGGCGTATTGCACTTTGGGATTCCTCAGTTTGACGGCTCGACCTTCACGCCGGTGCGCTCGGTGATCAGCTTGTAGTGCTCTGGCCTGCGGTGCTTGGCGAAGTTGAAGGTGGTGTTGCGGATGTATTCGCCGAGCGCGAGGTCGCAGTCGTAGGAGATCACTTCGTCCTCCTCGGTCGTTCCCTTGGCGACGATCTCGCCGGTCGGCGCCACGATCGCGGAGCCGCCATGCAGCCAGTAGCCGTCTTCCTTGCCGGCCTTGGCGGTGGCCACGACCCAGATGCCGTTCTGGTAGGCGGCGGCCTGGAGCGAGAGGTTGTGATGGAACACGCGCAAATACGGCGGCTCGTGCGGCGCATAGACGTTGTCGACCGGGGTGTTGTAGCCCAGTACCACCATCTCGGCGCCCTTCAGCCCCATGACGCGGAAGGTCTCGGGCCAGCGCCGGTCGTTGCAAATGCACTGGCCGACGATGACGTTGTCCTTGAACATCTTCCAGACGTTGAAGCCAAGGTCGCCGACTTCGAAGTACTTCTTCTCGAGATGCTGGTACGGCACGTGCGGCCGATGGTCGTCATGGCCCGGCAGATGGACCTTGCGGTATTTGCCGATCAGCCTTCCGTCCGGTCCGACCAGAATAGAAGTGTTGAAGTGGTGGGTGCTGCCCTCCTCTTCCGTGCGCTCGGCATAACCCAGGTAGAAGCCGATGCCCTTGGAGCGCGCCAGCTCGAACAGCGGCGCCGTCTCGGGACTGGGCATCTGGTTCTCAAAGTACTTGTCGACTTCTGCCTGGTCTTCCGTCCAGTACCGCGGAAAGAAGGTCGTGAGGGCGAGCTCCGGGAAGACCACGAACTTCGAGCCGCGGCTATCGGCTTCCTTCAGCATCTCGACCATGCGCTTGACCACACTCGCCCGACTATCGGCGAGATTGATCGGGCCCAACTGGGCGGAGGACACTTTCAGACGACGGGACACGTTCTCTTCTCCTCTAGAACAGCGGCTTGGCGCCGAAGCGCGACATGGCCTGCAGCTCGGGCGAGGCCGGACCGAGCGGCTTGGATGAATCGGGCGAGGCGCAGGGCAGGAACTGACCCGAGCCGCGCTGGGCGTTGAGCTTGCCGTCCTCGACCACGACGCGGCCGCGGCTCACGACCGTGATGGGCCATCCCTTTATCTGGCGACCGGCATAAGGCGTATAGCCGACATTGTCGTGCAGCATCGCCCAGTCGAGCGTGACTTCTTTGTCTGCGTCCCAGATCGCGAAGTCGGCATCGGAGCCCACCGCGATCGTGCCCTTGCGCGGATAGAGGCCGTAGAGCCGCGCATGGTTGGTCGACGTCAGCGCCACGAACTGCTGCAAGGTGATGCGGCCCTTCTGCACGCCTTCCGAGAAGAGCAGCGGCAGGCGAACTTCGAGGCCCGGCACGCCGTTGGCCATCTCCTTGAAAGTGGTCTTGTCGCCCTTTGGGATCTTGCCGCCGGCATTGAACTGGTAAGGCGCGTGGTCTGACGAGAAGGTCTGGAAGGTGCCGTCCTTCAGCGCCGCCCACACCGCCTCCTGCGCCGCGGAATCGCGCGGCGGCGGACTGCAACACCACATCGCGCCCTCGACGCCTGGCTTGTCCATGTCGTCGGCGGTGAGCGCGATATATTGCGGGCACGTCTCGCCGAAGATCTTCAGTCCCTTCTTCTGCGCCTGCCGAAGAGTCTCGATCGCCTCGATCTCCGACATGTGCACGAGCAACAGCGGCGCATCGACCAGTCGCGCCAGCGAGATTGCGCGATTGGTGGCTTCCGCCTCGGCGATGCGCGCATGGGCGATGGCGTGGAACTTGGGCGCGACATGGCCCTGGTCGACCAGGTGATGCGCCAGCCAGTTGATCATGTCGTGGTTCTCGGCATGCACCATGACCAGCGCGCCGTCCCGCCGCGCCAGAGCCAGGATGTCGAGCATCTGGTAGTCGCTGACCTTCATCGCGTCGTAGGTCATGTAGATCTTGAACGAGGTGTAACCGTCCTTGATCAGAGCCGGCAACTCCTGCCCCAATACCTGCGGGCTGGGATCGGTGACGATCAGATGGAAGGCGTAGTCGATCACGGCCTTCGGCGTCGCCGCTTCGTGGTAATCCTTCACCACCTGGCGCAGCGACATGCCGCGATGCTGGGCCGCGAAAGGGATCACCGTCGTGGTGCCTCCGAACGCTGCCGAAACAGTGCCAGTATAAAAGTCATCGGCGCACATGATGCCGAAGCCCGATTTCTGCTCGATGTGACAGTGGCTGTCGACACCGCCCGGCAGCACGAACTTGCCGCCGGCATCGATTTCGCGGCTGCCCTTGCCGGCGATCGCAGGTTCGAGCGCTGCGATGAGCCCGTCCTTGACGGCGATGTCGCCGTCGAGCTGGCGATCCTCGGTGACGACCTTGGCGTTGCGGATGACGAGATCGTAGTCGGCCATTCTCTACTCCGCTGCCACTTTGCGGCCGTGGCCGGAAGCGGCAAGCCGCCGCTCCAGCCGTGCCATTAGTGCCTCGAGTTCAGTCCGGTCGGTTGCCGTAAGCGAGGAACCCGGCGCGCGCTGTCTGGGACTCTTGATCGCACCGCGCTTGAACAGCACCTCTTTGCGTAGCGCGAGGCCGATCGCCGGCTGGACCTCGTGCTTCACCAGCGGCAGATAGATGTCGAAGAGATCCTCCGCCTCCTCCGCCTTGCCGGCAGCGAACAGGTCATAGACCTGCACCAGCATCTCGGGCCAGGCAAAGCCCGTCATCGGGCCGTCGGCACCGCGCCGCATCTCCTGCGGATAATAGATGGCGCCGTTGCCCACCAGGATCGACACGCGGCGGCGGCCCGGCTTCTTCTCGCCTTCGCGGATGCGCGTCAGCTTGGCGAGACCCGGTGCATCCTCGTGTTTCAGCATGACGAGCTGCTTGAAGTCATCGACCATGCGCTCGAACACCTGCGGCGAGAGATAGACGCCGGTGGTCTGAGGATAGTCCTGGTAGACCAGGGGAATGTCGGGGCCGAGCGCGGTGCAGACCTGCGCATAGTAGTTGTAGACGCCGTCGTCGCCCTTGAGGCCCGGCGCCGGCGCCACCATAACGCCCGCGGCGCCGGCGATCATCGCCTCGTGTGCGAGTCTGCGGACATTCTCGAGGCCGGCGTGGCTCACGCCCACGATCACCTGCCGGCCCTGGGCGCGGCCGATGACGCGGTTCACGACGGCCATCGACTCGTCGGCCGTCAGCTTGTGCGCCTCGCCCATCATGCCGAGCAGCGTGAACCCGTGGACGCCGCAGCGCAGGTAGAAGTCGGTGAGCGTGTCGACGCTTTGCAGGTCGAGCGCGCCCTCGTCGGTGAACGGGGTGGCGGCAATGATGTAGACGCCCTTGGCGGCTTCGGTGAGCTTGCTGGTCATGGTTCGATCATGCCTGTCAGAAGGGTAAAGACAATTAACAGAGCTTTAGCGCCTGGTATCCCGGATCGCCAGCCGAATGCCACGACCGAAAGCGGCCCGCACCGGCCGATCCAGGCTTCGGATAAGGGCAACAACTATGCCTAGTGCCTGTGTCCGTAGCCATGGTGATGCCCACCGCCGAAACGGTCGATATGCAACGGCTGCTTGGCAAGGCCCGGACAGAAGGTCCCGACCACCTTCTCCAGCTGGTCATAGAGCACCTTTGCCGGCTTGTTGGCCTTCTCCAGGCGCTCGCGCGACTTCTCCGCCTTGCGGGCGAGATCCGACAAATCGACCGTCAGCAACTTCCGGTTTTCGACCACCATGCGGCCGCCGATCATCACCGAGTGGACGGCACAGCCATCCTCGGTGTGCACGATCTGGTTGGTCGGATCGTTGAACGGGATCCAGTTCACGTGCTCGAGGTCGAGGAAGACGATGTCGGCCTTATAACCCTTCTCCAGCTTGCCGATCTTGTCGCCCAGCCCCAGTGCGCGGGCGCTGCCGGCGGTCGCGGCCTCAAGCACCTCCTCGGTCGTGATCCACTGCTGCCAGTCCGGCCCCTGCGTCTTGGAGACCATCGAAGCCAGCCGCATGTTCTCGTACATGTTCTGGTTGTCCGAGCAGCTCGCACCGTCGGTGCCGATGCCGACATTCACCTTGGCGTCGAGCATGGCGCGCATGTCGGCGAGCCCGTTGCCCAACCGCATGTTCGAACCGGGATTGTGCGAAACCGAGGCGCCCTTGTCGCCCAGCAGCTGCATGTCGTCGCCGTCCAGCCACACGCCATGCGCCACCGTGAAGTTCGGCCCGATGAGGCCGAGCGAATCCAGATACGCGGTGAGTGTCGAGCCATAGAGCTGGTAACCCGCGATCACCTGCGTCTTCGACTCGGAGACATGGCTGTGCAGCCCGGTGTCGTAATCCTTCGACAGCTTGAGGCAGGCGAGCAGGAACTCGCGGCTGCAGTGGTGCGGGATGGTCGGCGCGACCGCCAGGCTGACGCCCTTGCCGTCGAGCTTCCAGCCGTGAAGCGCCTTCTTCATCTGCGCGACGCTCGCCTTGTACGGCGCCAGACGGAACCGTTCGACATCCTTCTGCAGGCCGCGCGGCAGGCGCTCCATCAGCCCCGGGATCGCTTCGAAGAAGGTCGTGTCTGCCACCATCGGCGCCAGCACCGCGCGCATGCCGACGTCGGCATAGGCCTGGCCGATCGCGTTCAGCCCCTCCACCGACGGCATCGGGAATTCCGCCGCCAGATCGTAGGCCGCCGTGCAGCCCTTCAACACCATCTCGGCCGCCCCGATCAGGCTGGAGAGATACTTGTCCTCGAGCGTGCGATTGCCGCTCATCCACGGCCCCGCCGTCAGGAGCAGCTCGAGCGTCAGCCGGTCACCCATCCCCTTGGCAAGATTGCCATGACTGTGGGTGTGGCCGTTGATCAGGCCCGGATGCAGCAGCCGTCCCTTGGCGTCGATCGTCGTGGCATGCGGCGGTGCCGCGAGGCCGGGCCGGCCGATCTCGACGATCGTGTCGCCCTTGACCAGGATATCGGCCTTGGGTGCGGCGTGACGCTTGATGTCGACCACCCGCCCACCCCGGATCACAGTCATCGGCGATTTGGTCATCTGCGACTTGGCCATCTGCGTCTTTCCTCTGCTACGTCGCGTTTATTGCGTCACCGGCGTGTTGCCGCTCGACCACGGGAAGAACACCCGCTCGATGACCACCACGATCTGGAACAACACCACGCCCATCACCGACAGAATGATGAGCGCGCCGAATGCCAGGGGCACCTTGAAGAACGCCGTCGACGTCGCAATGAGGAAGCCCAGTCCCGCATCGGCGTTGACGAACTCCGCCACCACCGCACCGACGACGGCCAGCGAGATCGCCACCTTCAACCCGGCGAAGATGTAGGGGATCGCGTAGGGCAACCGGATGCGCCACAGCTCGCTCCATTTAGAAGCGCGGCAGGCGCGGCTGAGTTCGATCAACTCCGGCGGCACCGACATCAATCCGGTGGCGCTCGAGATCACCAACGGGAAGAAGGCGACCAGCACCGTGATGACCACGCGCGGCAGCTCGTTGGAGCCCATCACCACGACCAGGATCGGCGCCAACGCCACCTTGGGGATCGACTGCGTCCATACGAGGAAGGGGTAGAGGGTACTGGCGATCGCGGGCGACGCCGTGAGCAGCACGGCCAAAGGCAGGCTGATCAGGATCGATACGACGAAGCCCAGCATCACGGTCCTGAGCGTGGCCATCGAATGGCCGAACACGGTCGGGCCGATTTCGATCGTCTCGGTCCAGATCTGGCTGGGGGCCGGCACGAGATAGCCCGGCACGGCAAAGACCCGGCAAATCCCTTCCCAGAGGAGGAACCCGGCCGCCGTCGCAAGCAGCGGCACCATCACCTCGTAGAACAAGGCCGAAGGTCGCTTGCGCGATTTCTCAAGCGGCGGCGCGGCCTGCACTGACATTTCTTTGTCCGAAGATGAGTTGACGGATGCGTTGGGTGGCTTCGTGGAACGTCGAATTTCCCTCGGTGTCGAAGCTGCGTGGCCTCGGCGTCCGGACGTCGATGATCTCGGCGATGCGTCCGGGGCGCGGCGACATCACCACCACCCGGTCGGCAAGCACCACCGCTTCGCTGATCGAATGAGTGACGAACAGCACCGTCTTGGGGCGCTCGCCCCAGATCCGCAGGAGCTCCATGGTCATCTCTTCACGGGTCAGCGCATCGAGCGCTCCGAACGGCTCGTCCATCAGGAGAATGTCGGGCTCATGCACCAAGGCCCGGCAGATCGCCACCCGCTGCTGCATGCCGCCGCTGAGCTCACGCGGCGACTTGCCCTCGAAGCCCGAGAGGCCGACCAGCTTCAGCAGTGCCGCCGCCTTGTCGGCACTGGTCGAATCGATGCGATGCATCATGCGAAGCGGAAACAGCACGTTATCCATCACGCTGGCCCACGGCAGCAGGGTCGGCGCTTGAAAGACGATGCCGGTTTCGGGTCGCGGCTCGCGGATCGGAACCCCGCCGATCGAAGCTTCGCCCGAGGTCGGCAGGATCAGGCCGGCGACGATGCGCAGCAGCGTCGACTTCCCGCAGCCCGACGGCCCGACCAGGGTGATGAACTGGTTGGCCGCGATGTCGAGCGAGACATCCTGCAACGCGACGATCCTGTCGCCGTCGCGCGAATCGAAGACCCGGGTCACCCCTTTGATTGAGATCATGGCCGTCATGCTACCGATCCCACGCTGAATCCGGGGAAGTTCCGCCGCTCACTTCGGAACCAGGCTCGTGTCGATGATCTGCTTGTAGTCGTAATCCGTCTTCAGATCGTTGGCCACGGCGATCGTCTCCCACGAGAACTTCAGACGGTCGGGGCCTTCCTTGCCAAAGCCGAATTCCTTGCTGTGATCGTTGAACACGAAGGGCATGACGGCGCGCACGCTGGCCAGGCAATCGTCGAGCTGGACCTCGGGAAAGCGCTCGACATGCAGTTTGCACGCTTCATCGGGGTTGGCGCGGGCCCATTCGAAGACCTCCTTGGTGGCCGCCAGGAAGCGCTTCACCAGGTCGGGCTTGTTCTTGATCATGTTGTCGGAGGTAATGATCGAGGCGGCGTAGATCTTGAAGCCGACCGAGACGAACGGCAGCACGACGATCTCCTCGTTCGCCTTTGCCGCCGCCTTGTTGATGTAGAATGAATGGATCGAATAGAACGGCGCCGCAGAAATGTTCTTGGCGATGAGCTGGGCCGCCATCGCGGCGCCATCCATGTTGGTCCACACGATCTTGTTCGGGTCGGTGCCGGCCTTCTTTGCGACTTCGGGGAAGTAGAAGCGATGGCTGTTGCCCGGCGTGATGCCGATCTTCTTGCCTTCGAGACCCTTGAAATCGGTGATGCCCGAGCTCTTCAGCACGAACAGTGAGTGCGGCGATTCATTGTAGATCACCGCGATGGTCTTGACCGGCACGTTGGTCCGTACCCGCGCCGTGAACACAGCGGCAATATCGGCCACGCCGAAATCCGCCGCGCCGCCCGCCACCTTGGTCACGGTGTCGCCGGAGCCGTAGCCGCGGGTAATCGTGATGTCGATGCCGTGTTTGGCGTAGATGCCCTTGGACCAGCCGCCGTAGTACATCGCGTGCTCACCCGACGGGATCCAGTCGGTCTGGAAGCGAACCTTGTCCTGGGCCAGCGCGACGTTTGCAGACGCGAGCACGACCCCAAGCGCGAGAGCACTGACAAGCACTCGCTTTGACACTGCATTCTTCATGATTTCCCCTCCCCAGACCTGTCGACCTTGTGACGATATGACTTCCATCCGACTGCCGACATATCCCATAATCCGTACACGCTATGCCTAGAACGACCGACGGCGGGCCATGAACCTCGCGACGCTCCTGATTGCCCACCAAGTGTTGACGCTCGGCAGCGTGCGTCATGCGGCACGCTTGCTCGACCGTCCCCCGTCGACCGTCGTTGCCGCAATGAGGCGCCTGCAGGCCGAGATCGCGATACCCCTGGCCACGACGTCCAGTACCGGCACCCAATCCACCCTCGAGGGGGTGCGCCTGACGAAGGAGCTGGCGAATGCCGCCAGCCTTGTCGTGCGCACCGCCAGACTTGGCGGCATTTCCGGTCGCGCCGAACTTCGAGCGGCGCGCCTGTCGACATCGATCCCTGCCATCCGACGCTTCATTGCAGTGGCCCGAACCGGCAGCATTCGCAGCGCCGCCCGGGAAATCGGCATGGGACAGCCTCAGCTCACACGCCAGCTGAAGGCCATGGAGCGCGAACTTGGCATTCTTCTATTCTCGCGGAGCGCAAAGGGCATCGTTCTGACCAAGGAGGGGCGCGCCGCGTTGGCGCTTGCCGAGGCCCTCGAAAGGATCTGGTCGCGCATTTCGAGACACGCTGCACGTCGATTCCGCAAAAGCCTGGTCGTAGCCCGATTCGGGTCGATCATTCCCTTTGGGCGTGAAAGCAACGTCGCAAAGATCCTGGCCGTCCTCGCGGCCGAATGGCACCGCAGGACGCCGGACGATCCACTCTTTATTTCCAGTACGATTTCCGAAGAGTTGCTGAGGAGCCTGGAGAGCCGCGCGCTCGACGCGATCCTTCTGGATACCGATGCCATTCCGTCGGGCTTGAACTTCCGTATCATATCCCGATCCCGGATGATGCTGGTGGGGCTTCCCCGCCCCCGGCGGGAGATACCTTCCGACATTCGAACCCTGCTGCTCACTACCCCGGTCGCGTTGCTGAGCCTGAAAAGCGGCCTGCGTCAGAAATTCGTGACTTTGATGGAAGACGTTCTGACGGATAGCGAACGCGAGCGGGTTTCCTTTGTCGAAGCCGACTCCATGCCGGTCGTCGCCAATCTCGTCTACGATCACGGCTATGTAACGATTCTTCCGGAGCTTTCGCTTGGCCTGACCGTCGGCACTTTCAAAAGCATCGTTCTTCCCAGGAAGTATGATGCGCACTTCACCATTGCCTGGCGCCCCTCACCATCGTCTGAGAAGGTCGCACGGCAGGTCCTGGAAATCCTGAAAGACGTCATCGACCCTGAAAGCAAACCGCATTGAGATCGACACGATATCTCCGAGGAAAGAAACGACCATGAAAACCACCAAGATCGCGAACCTCGATGTCGCCGTGGCCTGGGATGAATCCGAGCAACGGCATGTCTATCTCGAGGACGCGGATCTCGTGATCAAAGGCAATGAGATCGTCCACGTCGGTCCAGATTTTTCCGGCACTGCGGACGCCGAAATCGACGGCGCAGGCTTCATGGCCATCCCGGGCTTCGTCAACGTCCACAGCCACCCTTTCTCCGAACCGGCCAACAAGGGCCTCACCGAAGAGGTCGGCAGCGACAAGCTCGGCCAAAGCTCGCTCTATGAATATCTGCCGGTGTTCGGCCTCGACGCCGAGGACGCCGGTCCTTCGACCCAGGTGGCGCTGTCGGAGCTCCTGAAGAGCGGTGTCACCACCATCACCGACCTGTCAATCAGCCGGCCGGGCTGGCTCGACGATCTCGCCTCCTCCGGCATCCGCGCCGTTGTCGCACCGATGATGCGCCAGGGCTATTGGTTCACCAAGAACGGCCATACGGTCGAATACGCCTGGGACGAGAAGGCCGGCGCCAAGGCGTTCGAGACAGCGATGCAGACCATCGACGCCGCAATGCGTCATCCCAGCGGCCGCCTGTCCGGCATGGTCTGTCCCTCACAGATCGACACCTGCCGCGAGGGGTACTTCAAGGAGGCCCTTCAGGAGGCCCGCAAGCGTCGCATTCCGATGCAGACGCACGCCTGCCAGGCCGTCGTCGAATTCCACGAAATCCTCCAGCGATACGGCAAGACGCCGATCGAATGGCTCGATGCCATCGGCGTGCTCGGCCCCGATCTGGTGATCGGCCATGGCATCTTCCTGAGCGACCATCCGCAGATTCACTATCCGCACGGCCGCGACTTCGAGATCCTGAGGGACTCCGGTGCGGCGGTGGCGCACTGCCCGACCGTCTTCGCCCGCCGCGGCATGGCACTCAATACCATCGGCCGCTACATGAACGCCGGCATTCCGGTCGGCATCGGCACCGACACCTTTCCCCACAATATGGTCGATGAGATCCGGCTTGCCTGCTACGTCGCCCGCGTTCTGACCGGCAACTACAAGATGGGCACGACGCGTCATGCCTTCGAGGCTGCAACGGTCGGCGGCGCCGCAATCCTGCGCCGGCCCGACCTCGGGCGGCTGGCGCCGGGCTGCAAGGCCGACTTCTCCCTGGTCGACATGGCTCATCCCTACATGCAGCCCGCGCACGAGCCGGTGCGCAGCCTGATCTACTCGGCAAGCGACCGCGCCATCCGCCATGTCTATGTCGACGGCACCCAGGTGGTCCGCGACGGCAAGGTGCTGACGGTCGATGTCGAGGCCGCGACCGCCGGCCTGATCGAGGGCCAACGCAAGCGATTGAAGACCGTGAGCCAGCGCGACTGGGCTGGCCGCTCGGCCGATCAACTCGCCCCACCCGTCTACGGCACGCGCGAGCGCCTGCCCCAGTCGCGGCCGGTGACCTGACCAACAGGCGCGTGACGTCAGGCGTCCGGCACGCCTGAGGTCGTCGAATATTCGAAGTGCAGCGGCGTCTCGGGATGGACCAGCGCATAGGCCGAGCGTGCCGCGATGGCGGCTTCCGAAAACCCGGTGAGGATCAACTTCAGCTTGCCGGGATAGGTGACGACGTCGCCGATGGCGAAGATGCCGGGCTTGCTGGTGGCGGCGGTCGACGGCTCGACCGCGATCTGGTTGTGCTCCAGCGCAAGGTTCCAGTCGGCGATCGGCCCCAGCGACATCGAGAGACCGAAGAACGGCAGCAGCATGTCGGCCTCGATGCGCTTGACGGCACCGTCGAGCGTCGAGACCGTGACGGCATTCAACTGGCCGCCGCTCCCCTCGAGTCCATGGAGCTGGTACGGCACGACGAGGTCGATCTTGCCGGCCTTGGCCAGCGCTTTTAGCCGGGCCTCGCTCTCAGGCGCCGCGCGAAACTTGTCGCGGCGATGGATCACCGACACGCGGGACGCGACCTCGGCCAGGGAGATCGCCCAATCGACGGCAGTGTCGCCGCCGCCGGCGATCACCACGCGCTTGCCCCGGAAGGTCTCGCGCTGCGTGACGTAGTAGAAGACGCTCTTGCCCTCGTAGGCTTCTATGCCAGCCAACGGCGGGCGATTGGGACCGAAGGCGCCGACGCCGGCGGCAACGATCACCGCCCGAGCCTGGATGACCGTGCCCTTGGAGGTGGTGACCCGCCAAAATCCACCGCTCAGCGCCTCCAGCGCCTGGACCTGCTCGCCGAGATGATAGACGGGCCGAAACGGCGCGGCCTGGGCCTTCAGCCGAACCACCAGTTCGGCCGCCTCGATGCGGGGAAAGCCCGGGATGTCGTAGATCGGCTTTTCCGGATAGAGCGCCGTGCATTGGCCGCCGGCGTCGTCGAGCACGTCGACGACATGGCAGTTGAGCCGGACCATGCCGCATTCGAACACGGCGAACAGGCCCACGGGCCCCGCGCCTACGATGACGACG
>JAUXRT010000057.1 GCA_030681635.1 Reyranella sp. | reverse complement strand
CGAGGCCGGCTGGATCGGGAAGAAAGTGAAGCGCGGCTTCTACGATTACTCCGGCGAGCGTCCCGTCCCGACGCGATAGGGGCCGACGCGATAGGTGAGATGGCCATGGCGCGGTTTCTCGTTGTCCTCGCAGTAGGCTTGGCCACCGTCCTGGCCGCCGTTCCGTTCAGTCCCGCCGAGGCGCAGTGGGTGTTCGTCGCCCGCAAGGCACTGGGGCGGATTCACCAGATGACCGAGGGCCCGCAGAACGGCCGACCGGGCTACGACTTCGCCACGGTCATTCTCGACGCGCCGGCGGACAAGGTGTTCGCGACCGCGCTGGAGATGGCGCGCAAGAACAAGTCGGTCCGCATCCTGATGCACGATTCGGGCACGCGCCGCCTGCAGATCGCCGAGGGTGACCGCACCGCCACCCTGAATGTCGCGTCTTTCAGCGACGACGTCTCCCAGCTCATGATCGCCGGCCATGCCGGGCCGGGCGAGGGGTCGACGGCCTCGATCGTCGTGCAGGCCGTGCTGCGCGTCTGCAAGGAAATGAACAAGCACTGCGAAGTCGGCAACTAGGCCGCTTCAGAAAGTCGAGCGCGTTGGCGCCACGACGATGTCCCTGATGCAGATCGTGGGCGGCAGCTTCCAGCAGTAGAGCACGATCCCGGCCAGCTCCTCGGCCGACATGAAATCCGGATTGCCCAGGATTTCGCGATACTTGTCGAAGCTGATGCCCATGCCGGCATGGATGTTGGTGCGGATGTAGGCTGGCGCCACGTTGACCACGCGCACGCCGTTCATGCCCTCGGCCTCGCGCAGCGATTCGCTGAAGGCGCGCACGCCGTACTTGCTGGCGGTGTAGCCCAGCGCCACCGGCGAGGTCTTGCGGTCGCTGATCGAGCTGATGTTGATGATGGTGCCCGAGCGGGCCGCCGACATGTCGCCGATCACCACCTTGGTGCAGTTGAAGACGCCCTTCAGGTTGACGTCGATCTCGCGGGCGTAACTTTCGGCATCGACATCGTGGAAGCCGCGGGCGTCGGCCAGCCCGGCATTGTTGACCAGGCAGGCCGTCTTGCCGAAGCGCGCCTCGGCGCCGCGGATGGCGCGTTCGACCGCGGCATAGTCGGCGACATCGGCCTCGGCATAGACCGTGCGCTCCTCGGGCAGTCCATCGACCGGCTTCATGTGGCGGGCGATCAGCAGCAGCGCATTGCCTTCGGCCGCGAAGGCACGGGCGATGGCGAGGCCAATGCCGGAACTGGCGCCGGTGATCGCAACGAGCGGTCCGGTCACAATGGCTTCCCGTCAGCTCTGGCTGGCGACGGCGGCCTTCATGAGGGCGACGCCTTCAGGCATGTCCCAGTCGGCGTCACCCTCCAGACGGCCGAGCTCCCGGCCTTGCGGATCGACCAGGATCGAGGTCGGCAGCAAGGTTACCCCAAGGGCCTGCATCGCCTTGCGGCCCGGGTCGAAGTAGATGCCGAGGTTGGTGAGCTTCTTGTCCTTGTAGAACGGTGCGACCTTGGGCTTGGTCGGACCGTCGATCGACAGCGGCAGGACCAGGAACTTGTCCTGGGGAAACATCGCCTGCAGCCGGTCGAGGCTCGGCATCTCCTTGACGCAGGGCACGCACCACGTCGCCCAGAAATTGATCAGCAGGGCCCGGCCGCGGAATTCGGCGAAGCGCAGCGGCCTGTCGTTGGCATCCTGGAAGGCGACATCGGGCAGCGGCTTGGGCGGCTTCGCCTTTTCGAACCGGCTCATTTCACCCGCCGCCCGCGCGGGGAGTGCAAGGGCGGCCACCGCTCCGGTGAGGGCACCGGAGAGAATGTACCTCCGGCCAGGGAGGAAATTGGGGACAGGATATGTCATAAGCCGCGTTCCTAAAGGATCAATGGCTCGAATTCATGGCACGAAAGAACACGACTGCGCGAGCGGTGAAGAGTCGCTCCAACACAATGTGGGGCGGCCGCTACAAGCTTGGCCCGGCGGAAATCATGGAGCGGATCAACGCTTCCATCGATTTCGACCGGCGGCTGTATGCGCAGGACATCGCGGGCTCGCTGGCCCACTGCGACATGCTGGTGGCCCAGGGTATCCTGACGGCCAAGGACGGCCGTGCCATCCGGCGCGGGCTGCTCAAGGTGCGCGAGGAGATCGAGAGCGGCCGCTTCGAGTTCTCGACCAAGCTCGAAGACATCCATTTCAACGTCGAGGCGCGGCTGACCGAGCTGATCGGCCCGGCCGGCGGCCGGCTGCACACTGCGCGCTCGCGCAACGACCAGGTGGCGCTCGATGTCCGGCTGTGGGTGCGTGACACGATCGATCGGCTGGAGCCGATGCTGGCCGACCTGCAGGCGGCCCTGATCGATCGCGCCGAGGAATATGCCGCCACCATCATGCCGGGTTTTACGCACCTGCAGACGGCGCAGCCGATCACCTTCGGCCACCATCTCATGGCCTATGTCGAGATGTTCGGGCGCGACCGCAGCCGGTTCGTCGATTGCCGCTTGCGCCTGAATGAATCGCCGCTGGGGGCCGCCGCACTTGCCGGCTCGCCGCATCCCATCGATCCCCGGCATACCGCCAAGGCCCTGGGCTTCGACCGGCCGATGGCCAACTCGCTCGACGCCGTGTCCGACCGCGACTACGTGGTCGAATTCATCGCCGCCGCTTCGCTCACGGCCGTGCACCTGTCGCGGTTGTCGGAAGAGATCGTGATCTGGTGCTCGGCGCCGTTCCGCTTCATTGCGCTCTCGGACGCCTTCACCACCGGCAGCTCGATCATGCCGC
>JAUXRT010000548.1 GCA_030681635.1 Reyranella sp. | reverse complement strand
TCGATTGGCGATCGATCAGTTCGAAGCCGAACTCGAGTTCCGACTGCCAGTCGTAGATGCCCCGGGCGTCGATGAAGCGCGAACGGTAGGTGTCGGGTGCGGGCAGCACCAGCGCGCCCGGCGCCGGCGGACCGTAGCCCTTGCGGCTCGAGGAATAGGTCGCCGAAGCGGCGCCGCCGGTGACGCCGTGCCAGGAGCGGCTCATGGCCACGATCTCGTGCCGCCCCGTCACCAGGTTGGCCATGCGCAGCGCCGCTTCGTTGGATTCGCCGCCGGTCGAGACCAGCAGGACGCGGTCGAGATGGCCCGGCGAGACCTCGGCGATCAGGGATGCCAGGTCGACGACCGGACGGGAGAGGATGGTCGAATAGAGATGGTCGAGCTCGCCGATCCAGTGCCGCGCCACGTCGACGATCTCGCGATGGCTGTGGCCGAGGATGGCGCTCATCTGGCCCGAGGTGAAATCCAGGATCTTCCGCCCGTTCGCATCGGTGAAATAGTTGCCGGCGGCGCTCTCGGCGATCAGCGGCGAGAAGGCGCCGCCATAGCGCACGAGATGGGCCCTGGCCCTGGCCCAGAACTGCGGATCGTCGTTGGCGCTCATGTTGCCTCCAGAGCAGCGCGGACCAGCGGCATGCGGTCGTTGCCAAAGAACATGTCGTTGCCGACGAAGATGGTCGGGCTGCCGAAGCCGCCGCGGGCGATCAACTCGTCGGTGTTGGCGCGCAGCCTGGCTTTGCACCCATCGGTCTCGATGCCGGCGAAGAAGCGCTGGCGCTCGAGCCCGGCGCGCTGGGCGATGTCCGCCAGCACGTCCTCCCTGGAGAGGTCGCGGTCGTCGCCCCAGTAGGCTTCGAAGGCGGCCGTGGCGTAGGGCGCCAGCTTGCCTTCGTCGAGGGCGACGAAGGCGCCGCGCATGCATTTCACGCTGTTCACCGGAAAGACTGTGGGCGGGAACTTGATCATGAGTCCGTAGAGCCGCGCCCAGTCCTGCATGTCCTTCTGGCTATAAGCCTGCTTCAGCGGATTGGGCTTGGCGCGATTGTCGTAGACGCTCTGGTTGACGGCGTTGAACACGCCGCCGACCAGGATGGGCTTCCACGCAATTTCCGCGCCTGTTTCGGCCGCAAGCGGCTGCACGGCGTGAAAGGCGAGATAGGTCCAGGGGCTGGAGCAATCGAAGTAGAAGTCGAGCTGGCGCGCCATTTCGTCTCTCCGCCTTTGGTTCGCCTTGTCGATGCCACAAGCGACGCGTATCTTGCAAATCCATGACGGTACCGGCTTTGCAGCCTAAAAAGATTGGTCCCAAGAAAGTAGCGCCTAAGAAGGTAGCAATCGTCGTGCATCAGGAGCACTCCAGGCCCGGTCGGGTCGGTGTCCTCCTCGAGAAGCGCGGATACGAGCTTCACCGTCTTTGCCCAAATCTCGGCTGCGACCTGCCCGAAGACATGTCCGACTATGCCGGCGTGGTCATTTTCGGCGGCCCCATGTCGGCCAACGATTGCGGTACCCTGGCCGGCATCAAGTGCGAACTGGAGTGGATTCCGAAGGTGGTCGAGGCGGGCGTGCCGTTCCTCGGCCTTTGCCTCGGCGCCCAGCTCCTGACGCGCGCCGTCGGCGGTCGCGTCGGGCCGCATCCCGAGGGGCTGGTCGAGATCGGCTATGTCGATGTCGAGCCCACCGAGGCCGGGCGCGACTGGATCAAGGCGCCGATGAAAGTCTACCAGTGGCATCGCGAAGGCATGCGCGTGCCGGACTGCTGCGAGTTGCTCGCCACCAACGATCGCTATCCCGTCCAGGCCTTCCGCTACGGCGACAATGCCTTCGGATTCCAGTTTCACCCCGAGGTGACACTGGAGATGAAGGAAATCTGGACGCTCAAGGCCTCGGAGCGCCTAAAAATGCCGGGCGCCCAGCAGCGCGGCGTACATCTCGCCATGCACGCGCTCTACGATCCGCCACTCAATCGCTGGATCGACGGCTTTCTCGATCGCTGGCTGGCGACGGACACTAGAGCCACGAACTGATTTCCCCGAGCGGCTTTCGCAAGCCGCCGTGCACGGGAACCCGGCAATCCGTCCGGGGATATCCGACGACCAGCAGGATCGTCGGCTTTTCCCAGGCCGGCCGGGCGCAGATCTCGTTGAGAAAGCCCATCGGGCTCGGCGTATGGGTAAGCGTCGCGAGCCCTGCGTTGTGCAGGGCTGAGATCAGGAAGCCCGTGGCGATCCCGACCGACTCGGGCACATAGTAGTGCTTCACTGTGCGACCATCGGGTCGCGTCCCGGATTTCTGGGCGAATATCGCGATCAGCAGCGGCGCCTCCTCGAGGAACGGCTTGTCGGCATCGGTGCCGAGCGGCGCCAGCGCTTCGAGCCACTCCTTGGGCGCGCGGCCATTGTAGAAGGTGCGTTCCTCTGACTCGGCAGCAAGACGAATGCGCCTCTTCGAGGCCGGGTTTTCGATGACGGCGAAATGCCAGGGCTGGAGATTGGCGCCGGATGGCGCCGTGCCGGCCGCAAGCAGGCACGTCTCGATCACGTCGCGGGGCACCGGGCGGCGGTCGAAGTCGCGCACCGTGCGCCGGCGCCGCAAGTCGGCGTGGAAGGCCAGAGCGCGCTCCGCCATTTCTTCCGGCGCGTAGCTTCGATAGTCGGGAAGGGGCTCCCAGACGGGTTCGGCCACCATGAAACCTCCTGTGTCCAGCGCCGAACTCTAGCGGCAGCGATGGCCCGGTGCATCAGCTTGGGCTAGGCTTGGGTGAAAGTAGGGGAGGCGCTGCGATGTCTGGTGCTCTGATCTTCGTCCTGGCTTTGGTGCTGGTGGCGCTGGTGCTGGTGTTCGCGGGCGTGAAGACGGTGTCGCAGGGCACCAACTGGACCATCGAGCGGTTCGGACGCTACACGCGCACGCTGCAGCCTGGCTTGCACCTCATCGTGCCCTTCGTCGACACGATCGGCCGCAAGATGAACATGCAGGAGAACGTCCTCGACATTCCCGGGCAGAAGGTCATCACCAAGGACAATGCCAGCGTCCAGGTCGACGCCGTCGCCTTCTACCAGGTGATCGACGCGGCGCGCGCCGCCTACGAGGTCCAGAACCTGCACCTTGCCATGATCAACCTGGCGCTGACCAACTTCCGCTCGGTCATGGGCAACATGGCGCTCGACGAGGCGCTGTCCAAGCGCAACGACATCAACAACACATTGCTCGCCGTGATCGACCAGGCAACCAGCCCATGGGGCGTCAAAGTGCTGCGCATCGAGGTCAAGGACATCGCCCCACCGGAAGACATCGTGCTCGCCATGGGCCGGCAGATGAAAGCCGAGCGCGAGAAGCGCGCCACCATCCTCGAGTCAGAGGGCGTGCGCGAATCGTCGATCCAGCGCGCCGAGGGCGAGAAGCAGTCGGCCATCCTGACCGCCGAGGGTCGCCGTGAGGCGGCTTATCGCGACGCCG
>JAUXRT010000038.1 GCA_030681635.1 Reyranella sp. | reverse complement strand
CCCCCTACGGCGTGATGTCGCCGGCGCAGCGCTATGCCATGCGGGCCATGCGCTTCCTGCACGAAAACAAGATCGCCGACTCGGCCCAGCGCGCCATCGCACTCGCCTCGTATCAGCACGCGCAGTCCAATCCGCGCGCCGTGATGCATGGCCGGCCGTTGACGGATGAGGCGTATGACAATTCGCGCTGGATCGTCGAGCCGTGGCGGCTGTTCGATTGCTGCCAGGAGAATGACGGCGCGGCGGCACTGATCATCGTGCCGGCCGAGCAGGCGAAGGATTTCAAGCAGGCGCCGGCCTACCTGCTGGGCTCGACGCAAGGCTCGGAGTACCGCAACGGTGCGCGCAGCCACAATGCGCCGCTCTACGCCACCTCGAGCTTCACCACGGTGGCGCCGCAGCTCTACGACATGGCCGGCGTGAAGCCTGCGGACGTCGACGTGGTGCAGTCCTACGAGAACTTCACCGGCGGCGTGCTGATGAGCCTGGTCGAGCATGGTTTCTTCACCGCCGAGGAGGCGAACGACTTCCTCACCAAGGAGAATCTGCTGGCGCCGTCGGGCAAACTGCCGCTCAACACCTCGGGCGGCAATCTGGCGGAGTGTTATATGCACGGCCTCGAACTGCAGGTCGAAGCGGTCCGCCAGTTGCGTGGCCAGTCGACCGCGCAGGTGCCGAACGCCGAAGTCTCGATGGTGATCTCCGGCCCGATGGTGACGCCGGTCTCGAGCATGATCCTCGGCACGGAGGCGACGTTATGAGCACGACGGGGAGCTACCTCCCAAGCGGCCTGCCCATCCCGGTGCCGGAGAGCGACGCCCTCGACAAGCCGTACTGGGACGCCACGCGCCGGGGCGAGCTGCTGGTCCAGCGCTGCAAGAAATGCTCGACGTTCCAGTGGGGCCCGGAATGGATTTGCCACAAGTGCCTCAGCTTCGAGGTCGACTGGCACAAAGTGTCGGGCAGGGGCCGCATCTACAGCTGGGAGCGTCCCTGGCATCCGGTGCATCCGGCGCTCAAGGGACACGGGCCCTACATCGTCGTGCTGGTCGAACTCCCCGACGCCGGCAACGTGCGCATGCTGGGCAACCTCCTGGGCGATCCCAAACAGGAGGTCAGGATCGGCGCCGAGGTACAGGCGGTGTTCGAGCCGCACGATGACGCCAAGCCGCCCTTCACCCTGGTGCAGTGGAAGCTGGTGTGAATCGGCGAAACGGGCCTGGACCCGGTTTAAGGTTTGAACTTCTTCAGGAAGTCCCCGATCAATGTTTTTAGTTCGGAGAAATCCTTCTTGCGGTCGGCCTCGTCCTGCTTGAGGCGGTCTTCGAGCCTCCTGAATTGTTCAGCGGTCTCTCTTTGAAGTCTGGCGGCTTCTCTTAGGGTCTCGGCGGCTTCATCAACGATTTTCTGAGCGTCGTCGTCCTTCATGGAAGCACCTTGCCTGCTGGAGGAAAGCGATCGCCTGAATGGCGCCAATTTCCCCGATAGCAACGCAAACAGGCTCTTGCAACCTGGCCGTGTCGGAGTGCGCATCTTCCGCTATTGCGCGAAGGCGTTTGGCGTGGCGGCACAAGTTGACAGGAATCCTATTTGAACGTATATTCCGTCCATGAATCCTATCAACTGCCGCGTCGCCTACCCCGTCCAGATAGGGGACCGCTTGCGCGCGGTGAGCCGTGGGAAAAAGTGACGTGAAACGAGTCACCTGGCGTCTCACGTCTCGACTCGCGGCAGCCGGAATTCGCGAGCCCGAGCAGGGACTTGCGGTCCGGACAGGACGCCCGGACCGCCGAAATAGGATGTCCCGGTGACTCGCGCGGCGTGACTCTCTCAGCGGCCCTTCCAGTTGGGCTTGCGCTTCTCGGCGAAGGCCTTGGGTCCCTCGACCGTGTCTTCGCTGCGCGCCATGGCGACGAAGGCGGGGAAGTTCTGGTTGCGCATCGCCATCTCGAGCGCCGGCACGTCGAGCGAGCGCATCACCACCTGCTTGGTGGCGCGCACCGACATCGGCGAGCAGGCGAGGATCTCGGAGGCCCAGCGCTTGGCCGCGGTCATCAGCTCGGCGTGCGGCACCACCTCGGTGACGAAGCCCAGCTCATAGCCTTCCTTGGCGGGCACGTGGCGGCCGGTCAGCATCATGCCCATCGCCTTCTTGAGCGGGATCATGCGGGAGAGGCGCTGCATGCCGCCGGCGCCGGCAGCCAAGCCCACGCGCGGCTCGGGGAGCGCGAACTTGGCGTGCTCGGAGGCCACGATGATGTCGCTGGCGAGCGCGATCTCGAAGCCGCCGCCCATGGCGAGGCCGTTCACGGCCGCGATCACCGGCTTGTCGAGGTCGAAGCGGTTGGCGAGGCCGCCGAAGCCCTTGGCCGGATGGACCGGGCGCTTGCCGGTCTTGGCCTGGATTTCGGCGTGGTATTTCAAGTCGTTACCGGCGCAGAAGGCCTTGTCGCCGGCGCCGGTGATGATGGCGACCCACAGCTCGGGGTCGGCCAGGAACTCGTCGAAAGCGTCGACCAGCTCCTGGTTCGCCATGGGATGGCAGGCGTTATAGACCTCGGGACGATTGATGGTGACGACCATCAAACGGCCGTCTTTCTCGACCTTACTGTACTGGCCCATGGCGTTTCCCCTTTGGTGACTTGCCGTCGATGAACGGCGGTTTACCGCGAGTTCGGGGCCGCGGCGATCAAAAACGCCGCATTCAAATCCGGGCGATGCCCCCCAATTTCAGGGGGTGAAATTTGGTTCAAATCCAGGGAGCGGTGGCACGATGCGTTTGGCACAGGTGTTTGGGAAGTTGGGGGGAGTGTTGGCAGGGGGGTGGCTCGCACTGGCGGCCGGTCCCACTTGGGCGGCGACCTTCAACCAGAATCTCGGCATCTGGCAGGACGCTCCGCCGCCGGTCGAGGCGGTGGTCCAGTTGACCCTCGAACTGCCGTCCCGGGACGTGCTGGCCCCACTGCTGGTGGCCGATCCGGTCGATGCTTCGCCCCCGGCCGCGCCGCCCGCCGCCAAGCCGAAGCCGCCGGCGCGCCCCTCGGCCCCGGCCAAGGCGAGCGTCCTTGCCCCAGCCCAGACGGCGCCGACAGGGGCCGAGATTGTGGGTAAGTCGCTTTCTCAGGCCCCTTCGGACCCCAATGTGCCGCTGCCGCACCCGAATTTGTCCGAAATGTCGGCCGAGAACGCCACGGCCGGCCGGACCAGATTGTTCGGCCGCGCCGAGCCCGGGGATGGGCTTTTGGACTTCAAAGGGGGCCTGTTCGGCCTGACCGTGCCCATTCCGGCCGATCGCAACGCGCCTGGGGGAAACACAAGATATAGCCCTGGCCTGCCGACCCTCGAAATGGGTCCCGGAGCCCGCCAATAGGGGCTTATATGGCCACTGTTGCCTAGCGGCCACAGGTTGGCCGCGAGTCGTCCCCGGAAATGCCACGCGTCTTGCACCGCACCATGTGTGGTGTGTATATTCCGCTTGGAGTTGGTGATGACCCAGCCCCACCAACGCTCGTAGATTTCAATAACGAGGGGAAGATCTCATGAAGAAGGCACTTATTGCCGCCGCTGCGTTTGTTGCGCTGCCGGCAATTGCCCAGGCGCAGACTCCGATGCCGGGCTTCTACGTCGGCGCCGAAGGCGGCCTGAACTGGATGATGAACTTCAACGCCAACACCCCGGTCGCTGCTGCGCCGGTCGTTGGCGTCACGCCGGGTACCGGCTGGATGGCCGGCGGCGTGATCGGCTATGACTTCGTCGGCCCGCGCGTCGAGCTCGAAGGCGTCTATCGCTGGAACCCGACCAACGTCGGCGTCCCGGGTTCGGCGATCAACAACCAGATCGGCCAGCTCGGCATTATGGCCAACCTGCTGTACGACTTCATGCCCGCTTCGGTGATCACCCCGTACGTCGGCGCTGGCGCCGGCATCGGCTTCGTCGACGGCTCGAGCTCGCTGAGCAGCACGGTGTTCGCCTATCAGGGCATCGTCGGTCTCGCCTGGAACGCGGACACCAACTTCCGCGTCAGCCTCGACGGCCGCTACTACGGCACGTCGAACCCGACGATCAACGGCAA
>JAUXRT010000016.1 GCA_030681635.1 Reyranella sp. | reverse complement strand
GAGCAACTGTGCTGAAGTAGACCGGTGATCGGCCGGCCTCAAGGCTGGCGCGAAGCGCGCCCCCGCCTTCGGCGGCTGACGGCCTTGACCCCGTCCGTTCCCCGGTCTGTTGGCTTGGCATGCGCTCGGTCGAGGACCGAGCGCAGTGAGGTGCGCTCGATCAGTTCAGTGCGTAACGGCTGGGATCCCATTTCTGCCGGCGTGCGATCATGGCGTTGAGGATGATGATCAGCTTGCGCATGCAGGCGACGAGAGCAACCTTCGGCTCCTTTCCCTTGGCAATCAGGCGCTGATAGAAGGCCTTGAGCACCGGGTTATTCTGGGTGGCTGCGCCGAGACATGGCATGTAGATGGCATTGCGGACCCAGCGGCGGCCCCCCTTGATGTGGCGCTCGCCGCGCCGCTTTCCACTATCGTCGTCATAAGGGGCGAGGCCTGTCAATGCCGCCGCGATCTCGTCGCCCACCTGTCCGAGCTCCGGCATTCCTGCAATGAGAATCGCCGATGTCGTTTCGGCCAGGCCCGGCACACTCTCGATGATGTCGGCGCGCTCGGCAAACTCCGGCGTGGCCTTGACCTTGGCGGAGATTGCAGCCTCAAGCCTGGTAATTTCGGCGGCCAGGCTCCTCAAGACGCGGGCATGGGCCTTCTGAACCAAGCCAGATGGCGCATGTTCGTCCTGGCTTTGCAGGCGGATCTTGAGATCGACCAGACGTTTGCGCGCTTTCACCAGCGCCACCAACTCCTCATGCGCGGCATTGTGGGTTTGGCTCGGCGCTTCGCCAAATGTCTCGGCGAACCAGGCGATCATCTCGGCGTCGATCGTATCGTTTTTGGCCAGCCGTCCGGCCGACAGTGCAAAGCTGCGGACCCGTTTGGGATCGACAATCCGAACCTCGATGCCGGCCAGCCGCAGCACCCTGGCCCAGTCCCGCTCATAGCCGCCGCTCGCCTCCATAACTGCCTTGTTCACCTTGTGCTTGTGAAGCCAGGCAATCATCTTGCGGTGACCCTGTGCGATGTTTGGAAAGGTGTTCCGCTGCGATAGCGTGCGAATGCACGCATCCACCTTTTGTTTAGCCACATCAATACCCACGACAATCTGAACATTCTGTGCCATCATCCACTCCCTTCCTTGCGCGGTACGGGCTCGAAGCCCTTGCAACTGTTCGGGTTGAGGAAGACACCGGAGCTGTCCCTCGCTCTGAAACAGGCTCTATTCGCTTAGGGGCATTACGGGCTCAGTTCCGGCAACGGGCGGTTGGTGCGCAACCGCCCGTTCGCACATTCTGCCAGACTTTCTGGACACAAGGGGCGTTGCGCAAGGTCACCAGCGCGGGACGGGGAGGCGGTGGACGCGGAGGGTGCTTCTGACCAGAGCGCCTGAAGTGGACGATGAAATCGTGTGGTTCTGACACCCCCAGGCTGGTGTCAAGTTCGCAGCTTCAGGCGGCGCGGGCGACGGTGGCAAAAGTGCATGGCTCGCCGGGGAGATCACGTATAAGCCGTAAACCATTGCGCGGGGAATGCCGGGTGATTCCGGTGTGACCTGACAACACGTGTGCGCTCTACCACTACCCATTGCACACGTGGCTATCGGGCGCATCGGGCGCCCGGCATTCCTCGCGCCCTCTGACTGGAGGGCAAGGACATTTCTGGCAAACCTCGGGCGGATCAAGCTGCGAGATCGCGAAGCCATGCTTGAAAATTGAATCCCTCTTGCGTCGTCCCTGCGATGCAGCGACCCATAACCCCGGTCGCCCGACGCAATGGCGCGGTGGTTCAACAAGCCCTCTCGCAACGTCTACCATTTCGATAACACGCCGTACGGGTTCCCGCGTTCGCGGGAACGACCAGAGAGCTACTCCGCCTTCTTGCTCAGTTGCGCATGCGGGCGGCCGAAATCCGGCGCGGCCGAATCCTGGCCGATCTCGACGATGCCGCGGCGGATGGCGCGGGTGCGGGAAAAATGCTCGAACAGCGCCTCGCCGTCATTGCGGCGGATGGCGCGGGTAAGTTTTGACAGGTCCTCGTTGAAGGTGCCGAGCATTTCCAGCACGGCCTCCTTGTTGGCGAGGAACACGTCGCGCCACATCGTCGGATCGGAGGCGGCGATGCGGGTGAAGTCGCGAAAGCCGCCGGCGGAGAATTTTATCACTTCGGAGGAGGTGACCTGCGCCAGCTCGTCCGCGGTGCCGACGATGGTGTAGGCGATCAGATGCGGCAGATGGCTGGTGATGGCGAGCACGAGGTCATGATGGTCGGGAGTCATGATCTCGACCTTGGCGCCGAGTCCGGCCCAGAACGCGCGCAGCCGCTCGACCGCTTCGGGGTCGACACCTTCAGGCGGGGTGAGGATACACCAGCGGTTGATGAACAGCTCGGCAAAGCCGGAATCCGGACCGGAATGCTCGGTGCCGGCGACCGGATGGGCCGGCACGAAGTGCACACCGTCAGGCAGATACGGCGCCATGTCGCGCACGATCGCGCCCTTGACCGAGCCGACATCGGAGACAACAGCACCCGGTTTGAGATGGGCGGCGATCTCCTGCGCGACCGGGCCGCAGGCGCCGACGGGAATGCAGAGGATGACGAGATCGGCGTCCTTGACCGCCTCGGCATTGGTTTCGACCACGCGGTCGACGATGCCGAGTTCCTCGACCCGCGCGCGGGTCCTGGCCGAGCGCGCGGTGGCGACGATTTCTCCCGCCAGTCCCTGCGCCCGCGCGGCGCGCGCGATCGAGCCGCCGATCAGCCCGAAGCCGATCAGCGCGATCTTGTTGAACAATGGTGCGGCGCTCACTTGCGCGCCACGAAATCGCGCAAGCCGTCAACCACCAGCCGGTTGGCCTCTTCGGTGCCGACGGTCAGGCGCAACGCATGCGGCAAGCCGTAATTGGGCAGGCCGCGCAACACCAGGCCGCGCCTGGTGAGGAACGCATCGGCGTCGGCGGCGGTTTGGCCCTTCTCCTGCGGGAAATGGATCAGGATGAAGTTCGCCACGCTCGGCGTCACCTTGAAGCCGAGTTTCGTCACCTCATCCGTCAGCCAGTCGCGCCATTTCTCGGTGTGCGCCTTCGACATCTGGATATGCGCGGTGTCCTCGATCGCCGCCACCGCCGCCAGCATTGCCGGCGTCGAGACGTTGAACGGCCCGCGGATGCGATTGACCGCATCGACGATATTGGCCGGGCCGAACATCCAGCCGATCCGCAGGGAGGCGAGGCCGTGAATCTTCGAGAACGTATGGGTCATCACCGTGTTCTCGGTGGTCGCCACCAGCTCGATGCCGATCTCGTAATCGTTGCGCGAGACGTAATCGGAATAGGCGGCGTCGAGCACCAGCAGCACATGCGGAGGCAGCCCGGCGCGCAGCCGCTTGACCTCGTCGAACGGCAAATAGGTCCCGGTCGGGTTGTTAGGATTGGCGAGCCACACCAGCTTGGTGCGGGGCGAGACCCGCGCCAGGATCGCGTCGACGTCGGCCGTAAAATCCTTCTCCGGCGCGACCACGTTGATGGCGCCGCTCGCCATCGTCGCGATCGGATACACAAGAAAGCCGTGGGTGGTGGAGATGGCCTCGTCGCCATGGGAAAGATAGGTGTGCGCCAGCAGATTGAGGATTTCGTCGGAGCCGGCGCCGCAGATGATGCGGTCGGGGTCGAGCCCAAAGGCGCGGCCGATCGCTTCGCGCAGCACGCGAGAGGTGCCTTCCGGATAGTCCTCCAGATGACCCGCGGCATTCCTGTAGGCCGCGATCGCCTTCGGCGAGGGCCCGAGCGGGGTCTCGTTGGCCGACAGCTTGAACACCTTGCGGCCCGGCTCGGGCACCGGGCTCTTGCCCGGCGTGTAGGGCGCGATTTCGAGAATGCCGGGATTCGGCACGGGGCGGGACATCTTCAACTCCGGATTATCGGGCGGCTATTGGTGCTTGTTTCAGGGCCGGGTCGCCCCGTTCGGGGCCACCGTATAGCGCGTTGCATGGCTGCCGACGAGAGCCTGGGAGCGCACCGAGGCGCCGGCCTCGATCAGGGCGGTCCTGATCTTTTCCAGGCTTCCCGCGCCGGTAATCGACACCAGAAGTGCCGCACCGTCGAAGGCGGTGTCCGGCACCGCGACGATGTCGGCCAGCGGCGACAGTGCGCGCGCGGTTTCCGCATTCCAGCCGGAGACCCGCACGCTCCAGGTTTCCACCTCGGTCACCATGGCGCTGTCGGCGACCCGCGACACCACGAATACCGGCAATGCCGCCGGATGGTCGGCGCGTTCAAGGAACGGCAGCCGCGCGATGATCTTCGGCGCGCCCTCGGCCTCCAGCGCGATCCACCAGGGCGTGCGGCTGGACGCGGCCGGCACCAGCGCCAGATCGCCCTTCGACCGGGCCGTCGCCTCGACCGCGGCCTGCGCGCTGAAATGCGAGACATAGGGCACGACGAATCCGAAATGAAACCGCGCCGAATCCCGCATCGCGGATTCGCCGATGGAAACATCCGCATGCACAGAGAACGGCGCCTGCACGTAAGTGAAGGTCGAGATGATGACGCGCCAGATGCTCTCGATGGTGTCGATCGGCAGGATGCCGCGGTGGCGCTCGACCAGACGCCGCATCATCGCGGCCTCGCGCGCCGGGCGAAACGCCGAGCCGACCTCCTGGGTCTGCTTGACCTGGATCAGCCGGTCGATGATGTCGCCGCGCGCCATCAGCAGGCGGTGGACCTGTTCGTCGATGCTGTCGATCTCCTGGCGCAGGACCTCGAGCGAAGGCGGAGCAGGGGGCGGTTTGGGCATGCGGGAAACCTGGCGAAGACAGAAATTTCGAGTTCGACGTTGTTGCAACAACGATGCCCTCACCCTTGGGGAGCGGCGTCTTCACCGCGTCTCGAAGGATGGGATCTTGTTCTCCTCCATGGTTCGAGACGGCGCAAGAGCGCCTCCTCACCATGAGGGTTCTTGCCCTGTTCACCAGGGCTCAGCCTTGACGAAAGGCCCGTTTCGGACTAACTCTATCCCATTCCGTGGTCATTTGAGCCGGCCGGCTTGCAGCCACGTTAAACAATTCGCTAAACAGGCCGGGGACACGCGTGATCCCGGTCGAACCTATGTTCAGGCCGGGTTTTTTTATGGCCTGTTTTCCGTGGTGGTCTCGAAGCCACCCGGGGAGGGTCATGATGGTCAATCTGCAGTCGATACCAAGTCCCCCTGTCCATGGCGAAGAGCGCGCGCACGAGGCGGATCGGCCCACCTCGCTGCTGGCGGCGTTCGGCGCGGACCAGCCGTTGAAGCTCGATTGCGGCATCGATCTTTCGCCGTTCCAGATCGCCTACCAGACCTATGGCGAACTCAATGCCGACAGGTCCAACGCCATTCTGGTCTGCCACGCGCTGACCGGCGATCAGCATGTCGCCAATGTGCATCCGATGACCGGCAAGTCCGGCTGGTGGGAGACCATGGTCGGACCCGGCCGTCCGCTCGATACCGACAAATATTTCATCATCTGCTCCAACGTGATCGGCGGCTGCATGGGTTCGACCGGCCCGGCCTCGACCAATCCCGCAACCGGCAAGGTATGGGGGCTGGATTTTCCGATCATCACCCTTCCCGACATGGTGCGCGCGCAGACCATGCTGATCGATCGCCTCGGCATCGACACGCTGTTCTGCGTGGTCGGCGGCTCGATGGGCGGCATGCAGGCGCTGCAGTGGACGGCGGCCTATCCGAAACGGGTGTTCTCGACATTGGCGATCGCCTGCAGCACGCGGCATTCGGCGCAGAACATCGCCTTCCACGAACTCGGCCGGCAGGCCGTGATGGCCGATCCGGAATGGCACCATGGCCGCTATTTCGAGCAGGGCACCCACCCGCATCGCGGCCTCGGCGTGGCGCGGATGGCCGCGCATATCACCTATCTCTCCGACGCAGCGCTGCATCGCAAGTTCGGGCGGCGGATGCAGGACCGCGATCTGCCGACCTTCTCGTTCGACGCCGACTTCCAGGTCGAGAGTTATCTGCGCTATCAGGGCTCGTCCTTTGTCGAGCGGTTCGACGCCAACTCCTATCTCTATCTGACGCGGTCGATGGATTATTTCGACATCGCCGCCGATCATGACGGCGTGCTGGCGCAGGCGTTTCGCGGCATCCAGACCAGGTTCTGCGTGGTGTCGTTCACGTCAGACTGGCTGTTCCCCACAGCGGAATCGCGTGCGCTGGTACATGCGCTGAATGCTTCCAGCGCGCGGGTGTCGTTCGCCGAAATCGAGACCGATCGCGGCCACGATGCCTTCCTGCTCGACGTGCCGGAATTCTTCGACATCGCACGGGCGTTCCTGCAATCCGCGGGCAAAGCACGAGGGCTGACGTGAGCATGCAACAACAGACCCTGCCGCTGCCCGGCGTGGTGGCGCCGGACACCGGGCATTATCGCGGCGATCATCTGCTGGTCGCCGAAATGGTCGAGCGCGGCTCCAAGGTTCTCGACGTCGGCTGTGGCGAGGGCGACCTGCTGCAGCTCCTGGAGACAAGGGGCATCGACGGGCGCGGCATCGAGCTTTCGCGCGAGGGCGTCAATCGCTGCGTCGCCAAGGGCCTCGCGGTGGTGCAGGGCGACGCCGACACGGATCTGATCAACTATCCCGACGACGCCTTCGACTATGTGATCCTGTCGCAGACGCTGCAGGCGACGCGGCAGCCGCGCGTGGTGCTTGAAAACCTGCTGCGGATCGGGCGGCGCGCCATCGTCTCGTTCCCGAATTTCGGCTTCTGGAAAATGCGGATTCAGCTATTGGTGGGCGGCCACATGCCGCGCACGGAAAACCTGCCCGCCACCTGGTACGATACGCCGAACATCCATTTCTGCACCATCAAGGATTTCGTGCAGCTGTGCGACGAGATCAACGTCAAGATGGAGCGCGCGGTGGCGCTCGACATGTACGGCCGGCCGTTGCGGGTCAACCTGCCCTGGTGGTTCTGGAACATGTTCGGCGAACAGGGCGTGTTCCTGTTGAGCAGGGCGGAGAAGGGGAAGTAGTGACCGTCACACTCCTGGATGGTCCGAAGGACCAGACCCGGAATCTCGAGATTCCCCGATGTGCAATTGCACATCTGAGGTTCGATGCTGCGCATCGCCCCGGAATGACGGTTTAAGCCATCGATCTCGGATCCCGTACCGGCCATCTCCCGGCCTCGGCCAGCGCAATGAAACGCTCCACCATTTCGTTGAACAGCGCTGGCTCCTCCAGATTGAGAACGTGGCCGCTCTTCGGAAAGAAAGTCAGCCCCGCCGCCGGCAAATGCTGCTTCAGGAACAGGCTGGGCTCGATGCAATTGTCGTCCTCGTCGCCGCAGATGATCAGGGTCGGCGTCGGGACTTTCCTGATGGCGTCGGTCAAAGTGTAGATCGAGGGCCGGCCACCCTGAAAACTGCGCATGGTGTTGGCCGAGCCCCTGGCATCGTGTCGCGCCAGGGCCGCGTAGAAGTCTGCGTGGCCGCGCGGATCCTTCACCAGGAACGGAATCCGGCTCGGCGCCTCGCGCGTCGCCTTGGCCACTTCCACCGAGCCGATCGTCTCATATTGCTCGCCATTGGCCTGGCACTGGCTGCGGAACGCCTCGAGGTTTTCC